>DATEQL010000435.1:0-8279 GCA_035272665.1 Allostellaceae bacterium | reverse complement strand
CTGTGGCGTTCCGGTTGCCGCCTACCCCGTTCCGGGACCGCAGGACGTGATCGGCAACAATCCGGTCGGCGTGCTCGACGAGGATCTCAAATCTGCCGGCCTCAAGGCGCTGACGATTTCGCGCGCGGCTTGCCGCGCGTTTGCGCTCACCCAATCCTGGGAACGCAGCGCACTGCAGTTCATTTCGCATTGTCGGCCATGCCCGCGCTTGCCGGCAGCATGATTTGCCGAGCGGTGACCCGCGCACATCGCAAAGAGGGCGGCGATGCGCGACGAGACGAACCCGGTCATATGAAATTGGCGCGTGAAATTGGCGCGTTCCTGCTCGAAGTAGGTTAAGTTCGGCGCGGGAGTTAGCGCGTCTCCGAGCAATGAGCATTCCTGCTGTTCGTTGGCGCTTTTGCCGTGACGCAGATCGCGTCGGAGAACGAGGGCCTTGCCCTCGACGTCCTTGCGCCGCTGACGCGGTGAGAGGCGAGGGAGGCTCGACAGGGGAGAGGTAAGCCATGAATGCGGTAGCGTCTCGCAACGTCGAGTTCATCAGCCATTCCGACCAGGGCGGACGCGGCGACGGCGTCCAGGTCATGGTTCATCGCGGCTATGCCTATATCGGCCACGGCTATTCGAACGGCATCACCGTCCTCGACGTGCGCGATCTGAAGAACCCGAAGCCGGTCGCGTTCCTGCCCTGCCCGCCCGACACCCGCGCCATCCATCTCCAGACCCATGACGACCTGCTGCTCGCCGTCAACGGGCCGAGCATGTGGACGATGCAGGTCGATGCGCAGGCCTACTACTCGGGATCGCCGGCCGATCTCCTGAAGGGCCGGCAGTATACGGCCGGCGTCCGCGTCTTCGACATCGCGCATCCCGAGGCGCCGCGCGAGATCGCCTTCATGGCGACCGAGGGGGTGGGACCGCATCGCATCTGGTATGTCGGCGGCCGCTACGCCTACGTCTCGATCCACTATCCCGAGTTCACCGACCAGGTGCTGGCGATTGTCGATATGGCGGAGCCGACCCGGCCCGAAATCGTCGGCAAGTGGTGGATCCCCGGCATGTGGACGGGCGGCGGCGAGACGCCGAGTTGGCCGAAGGGCCGGCGCTACGCGCTGCATCATGCGCTGGTCGCCGGCAACCTCGCCTATGCCGCCTGGCGTGACGGCGGGCTCACCGTGCTCGACGTCGGCGATCCGACCCGACCCAAGCTGCTCGCCCATCGCAACCTCGATCCGCCCTTCGGCGGCGGCACGCATTCGCCGCTGCCGCTTCCCGACCGCAACCTCCTGGTGGTCGCCGACGAGGCCAATTTCGCCGATTGCAGCCAGGGCCTCCGTCACATCTGGCTCTTCGATGTGCGCTCGCCGACCAATCCCGTGAGCTTCGCCACGATGCCGGTCCCGTCCGAAGCCGACTACTGCGCCAAAGGCGGCAATTTCGGGCCGCATAACCTCTGGGAGAACCGGCCGGGCGCCTTCCAAAGCTCGCGCTTCATTTTCGCGACCTATCACAATGCCGGTGTGCGGGTCTTCGACATCGACAATCCATTCCAGCCGCGCGAGGCCGGGTTCTTCGTGCCGCTCGATCCCGGGCATATGTTCGACCCGCGTCCCAACCGGCCGCGAGTGATCCAGTCCTGCGACTGCTTCGTCGATGCGCAGGGCGTGATGTATCTCACCGACAATAACGCCGGGCTCTACATCCTGCAGTTCGGGGGCGCGTAGCCCCCTGCTCGAGCGAGTAAAACTACCCGCCGATCACCAGCCTGAGTTTCTTGGCCAGTTCCTCGCGCCGATAAGGTTTTTCGACGACGTTCAAATTGTCGGGCAGCCCGTGTTCGAGACTGAGAGCGGCAGCCGTGTATCCCGAAGTCAGTAGTACCTTGAGCTCTGGCCGAATGCGCCGCGCCTCGACGGTGAGCTGCACGCCATTCATCCCTCCGGGCATGATGACGTCCGAAAGCAACAGGTCGACCGGCTGGTCGCCCCTTAATATCTCCAGCGCGTGCGCGGCATTGCCAGCGGTCACGACCTGGTAGCCCAATTCCCCCAAACTCTCGGACGCGACCACGAGTACGTCCTCATCGTCCTCGACGACGAGTATCGTTTCGTGGCCGCTGGCCGGTCGCAACGACGCAGTCTCGGGACCGATCTCCGGCACGGCAGGTCGATCGGATGATTTCGGCAGGTACAGCTTCACCGTCGTGCCGACACCGAGTTCGCTATAGATCTTGACGTGGCCGCCCGCCGTCTTCGCGAAACCATAGACCTGACTGAGCCCGAGCCCCGATCCCTTGCCGACTTCCTTGGTCGTGAAAAACGGATCGAACGCTCTCGCCAGCACCTCCGGCGTCATCCCGGAGCCCGAATCGCTGACCGCGATCATGACATAGGGTCCGGCTGTCAGCTCGGGGTTGTTGGCGACCTCCTGTCGGTCGAGGGTCACGTTAGAGGTCTCGATCGTGATCCGCCCGCCACCAGCCATCGCGTCCCGGGCGTTGATGACGAGGTTGAGCATCGCCGTCTCGAATTGCGCCGGATCGATCTGCGCCGGGGCAAGGACCGGGCTCAGCATCGTTACCACCTCGATCTGCTCGCCGATAACCCGATGCATCAGGCTTTCGATATTAACGATCAGCTGGTTCAGATTAACGGTGTCGGGACGGGTGATCTGCCGACGGGCATAGGTAAGGAGTTGACGGACGAGGTTTTCTCCTCGCTGCGCCGCCCTCATGGCGCCTCGCGCCAGGCGTTCGATCTTCTCGGCGTCGCCCGGCGCCCGCAGGATCAGATCGAGATTGCCGAGGACGACGGTCAGGAGATTGTTGAAATCGTGCGCGACCCCTCCGGTCAGCTGACCGATAGCCTCGAGGCGTTGGGCCTGAGCGAGCTCTGCGCGCGAGCGCGCGAGCTCTGCGTTGCGTTCCCCTGCGACCGCGAGAGCCTGATCAAGGCGGCCGTAAAGGCGGCTCGCCTCGACAACGAGAATGATCGGCACGAGGCTCGCGGCCAGCAGGACGTAGAGACGGCCGGCATAAAAGCCGATGTCGAAGCGTCCGGCGTTCAGAACCGTGCCGAGCGCCCCGCCGAGCATCCAGGCGAGGACGGCGATCATCAGCCACAGATCGAGGATGGTGTACGGCGGCCTCGAACCTAGCACCGCCACGGCAGCAACACAGAGCAGGAGAACGGGTATGTGTGCGGCCACCATGGCGGTTGTGTAGCGGTCACCGAGCATGATTGGCGGACCTGTGGTGGCAAGGAGGGTCAGCAGGCAGACGCCTGCGACAGCGCCGGCGGCAACCCAAATGACATCTGCGGGTGCGCGCTTGTGCAATCGCCCACTCGCGACCTCGTACCGCCTGAGCAGCGCATAGCAACTCACGAACACCGGGAAGCCCGCTTGGCGAAACGTATCGAGCCAGGCGCCAGTTTGAGGGTCGGCACCGAGCGGATCGCTGCTCGCGAGCACGCCGGGAGCGGCCAGCATCAGCGCGAGGGTCATCAGTGAGGTGAAGAGGTACCCGCTCGCAAGGCAGAGAACAGCGCGCAGTCGTGATCTGCGGAATACGACGAGCAGGAAACCGGCTGTCACCAGACCGGTCAGCGCGAGAATCGATTCAGAAATCGGAATAAGGGCCTCGATGCGCGGCAAAGGGACGCGGGCAAACGGCAAAATCGCGCAGAAGGCAACGAGCAACCCGATGGCGACGGCCAGCGCACGACGCCGCGCGCCAAGCGGCGCGGATGCGGTGACGAGGAACGCGTCCGACCCTGTTGATGCGCTACGGTCGTTCACATTGCTCTCCGATGGTCGCCGAAACCTGGCAGGACCATCTCCCAAAACGCCAAGTCCTAGCCGATGGCAAGTGTCTCATGAAGCTCGGCTTATTCAACAAGCGCTATCTGGCCACCCGCGGAGAGATAATTGCAATACGATATGCCATCACCGGGAGCGGCCGGCCGTTGCCAGCCTGGTGACGGTCGGGCACTCGATGCCGTGACGCGCCGACAGGTCGCGGGTCCGCTTGGCCTTGTCGACGCCTGCGCGATCGCCTGACGCTGCTCGTCCAACCGGGCAGGTGCTGCGCCGGGTCGAGGCGCCCAAAAGGTGATCTAACGGTCGGAGCCGGGGGCGGCGATAGGAAACCGTGATGACCCGGTCTGTCTGTTGCCGCTCGACGCGGATCGCCGCCGCCGCAGCAAGCGGCGCAGTTCGGTAGCTGCCAGCAGCACAGCGGCAATGACGAACGGCAATAGGAAATAGATCGCTCGATAGGCGACCAGCGCCGCCGCGACCGCGCTCGGCGACCCCTGCGTGCCGACGGCATAGAGCACCGCCGCGTCGAACACGCCGATCCCGCCCGGCGTATGGCTGAGCAGCCCGAGCGACACCGCCGCCGTGTAGATCACGACAAAGGCGGGGAAATCGACGCCGCTCGCCGGCAACAGCACCCACAGCGTGCCGGACGACACCACAATGTCGACCATGGTGACGGCGATCTGGACGAGGACCAGCCCCGAACCTGGCAATTCGATCGTCACCGGGCCGAGCCGGAAACTTTGCCGCCCGAGCGCGCAGCCGATCAACACGGCAGCCGTGGACACGAGGATCAACGCGGCGATGAGGCGGAGCGATTCGTACGGTATCCCATAGAGCTGGGCGATCTCGCGAGCCCGAAACGCCAGCCCGAGGCCGATCGTCGCGGCGGCACCCATGCCGAAGGCGGTGGCGATATAGATCGTGATGCGCGCGATCTTGCCCTGGGACACCCCGGCAGCGCGGTAAATGCGATACCGCACCGCACCGCCCGACAATGCCCCGAAACCGATGAAATTGCCCAGCGCGTATCCGCAGAACGAGGCCAACAGCGTCGAGGTAACCGGCGGAGCGACACCGGCATAGCGCAGTGCCCCGAAATCATTAGCAAAGAGCACGACGAAGTTGACCGCCGTCGCTGCAAGCGCCGCGACGATGACCCGGCTGGACATCGAGGCCAGGGCGTCAATCAGTCCGCGATAGCTGATATCATTTAGAAGGTGGTGTAGTGCGGCGACGGCCAATCCGCCGATCGCCATCGTCGCCGCGATTGCCAAAAGACAGCGCAGACGAGCCGATACTGCGCCCATCGACAGGGTCACGCGGCGACCCTTTTGGCCGTCGTGCACGAGCGGCCCTCGCCCGACAACTCAATCCCGCGCCAGGCGAGCCTGCTACCCATCCAGGCACCGAGCCACGAGGGGCGGACGATCATAACGCCGGCAAGTGCTCGTCGCGTCAAAGTACAAAATCCCCAAGCCAATATCGCTGAGCTCATACGATATCGATCGCTACAAATAGATCCAGATCAACGTGTGGCCCCTATATACGTGCCTTTTGTTGCTACTTTGTGACCGGCGCCATGCGCCGCTTCCTGCCCGTCCTCAGCGCGCTCAGCTATAGCCCGTCGTCACGTGTCTGCAACCAACCCCTTTACGCTCAGCAATCCGTGCGCAATGTCGCACGATCCTCGACCGGGCGGCTCATCACCGTTCCCAGACGAAGAGGCTCGGCTCGAACGTCGTGAAGGGGGCCGCCGTCGCGGTGCGCCCGTCGACGGGCGACCGCGCCGTAGCGGCCGAGGACGCCATCGGCACGATCCTGTTTTTGCCCAGCGCGGCCCGCAAGCTATTGCAAGAACATTGAGGTCATTACATGTTGGTCTATCTGGCAATTCGTTCGAAGTGCCGGAGGGTCGGCAATGACCGACACTGTCGACCTCTACGTTGCGAAGACAAACCTTTCCAAGCTGGTGGACCGCGCCGCCGCCTGCGAGGAGATCGTCATCGCCAAAGCGGGCAAGCCGAAGGCAAAGCTCGTGCCGTACCGAATCGGAAAACAGCGCCGTGGCGGACGCAATCTGCTGGGAATTACGTACATCGCCGAGGATTTCGATGCTCCGCTGCCGCCCGAATTAAAAAAATATTTCGAGTAGGCAGCGTGAGAGTTCTGATCGATACGCACGCCTTTTTATGGTGGGATCGGCAGCTGCGGAGCCTCTCGCGCCCGTTGCGGGAAGCTATCTCGGACGAGGCCAACGACGTCTTTGTTAGTGCCGCTTCGATCTGGGAGCTCGCGATTAAGCGCGCGATCGGCAAGCTACGCTTCGGCCGGTCAATTGTTGATGCAGTGTCGGAGCTTGGGTTCGAGATTCTACCGGTCACCGGGAGCCACGCGGAGCACGCTGGAGGGCTGCCACGTCATCATGGCGATCCATTCGACCGGTTGATAATCGCCCAGGCATACCTCGAGGGGATGGTTCTCGGCACGCAGGATCGGCTCATGCGGCCGTACGGGGTCGCGACGCTCGGCCTCGACTGACCGATGGGCTCGGTTCGACACCAAACCGGTTCTCCCGTCGGCGGGCGGCCCGGCTGCCTCCGCTATGACGAGGCGAGCCTTAATACACCGCGCCGCAGCGGATGGTCGGTCAGACCTGCTCGACGCGGTTGCCGCGGACACAAACATACCGGTCGCAGAGGTTGACGGTCGGGTCGCCGTGGCCGGGGATCAGGTCGTCGACCGAACGGGTCGACCCGCCCTGGACGTAGGGCTCTTGGATCACCGCAGATGGGGATCTTTTACGCCGAGATCGCCGTTGCCGTCGCCGGCCTGTGGGCCCTCGCGTTCTTCGTGCCCCTCTTGTTATCGTCCGCGACGGCGTCATCACACGCGAAAAAGCCTATCTCGAGCAGGAGTTCGGCGATGACTTTCGCCACTTCAGGGCCGCCGTGCGGCGTTGGCTCCAGCGTCAAAGCAGTCACCGTCTCGCGGAGAACCCGTGCCGGCGTCGATGCCCGCGGAGGTCGGGGCCGCATCTGCAGTCATCCCGGCGGCGGACTCACGCTCCAGTCCGGGTGTCCCGCCGGGTCCGCGTTCCAGAACATGATCTTGTCGAAATAGATCGTCTGGGTCTCAGAGCGCCAGTCGCGGTAGATGCCGAAGCGGGGCTGTGCGTTGATGAAGGGCGCGCCGTCGCGGCGGGCGCCATTGTCGCGATCGGCCATGGCTCCCTGGTAGGCGCCGCAGAACGCGCCGTTCAGCCAGATGTCGACGCGGCCGCTGGCGTCATGAGCCGGATTGAGGCGCACCTGCACCGTGGTCCAGCTCTCCCGCGGCAGGTCGTGCCGGCAGATCTGCGTGCGAATCACCATCGGCGGTTGAGCACAGGGTGCGCCGGCGGCCAACTGCGCGAAGAAGCGCACGCGCTCGCCGAGCGGCCGCGCCTCGATCTTTAAGAAGGGGCTGGCGTCGCACGACTTCCCATTCTTGAAGGAATCCTGCTTGATCTGGTGGATGACCGTGCGGCAAGGCTGGCGTCCCGCCGCCGGAACGTCCTGCGGCCAGTCACCGGCGATCTTGAACGAAAAACGGTACCATACGGGCTGGCCGAATTTCACCAGCTCGCCGGCGCCGGTCGCGCGGTCGGATCTGACCTGGATCTCCGCCCGCTCGCTGGGCACGACGCCGCCAGGCTCGGCCTCCATCGCCGCGGCGCGCGAGCCCTCGTTGTCGCAGACATAGCGCCTGGCCTGCAGCATCGCCTCGCTCGCGCCGTCGAGCCCGTCGCCCTCCTGCACCGTGACGCGGCCGACCGTCTTGCCGATCGGGTCCTCGACGACGCCGACGCGCTGCGGCTGCAGTTTGCTGTCGAGCTGACTGGAGATCAGCCACTTCCCCAGCAATTGCGAGGGCACGGCCGGATCGTAGGCGAAGAGCTCGGTGAAGACTGGTTGCGCCGACCGCTGCGCCACCGCGGTCGCCGGCGCGAGTGCAGCGAGGAGCAGCAATGCCGCGGCGCCGCGCCCGGCGTCGAGCCCGTGACGCGACCCGCGAGAAGCCGCTACGTTGCCCGTTCGCACCATGATGGGAGCCTCGATCGCCGAGCCGCGCTCTGATGATGGTAGAGGAAAAAGGCCTACGGGGTCGGCGTGGCCTCGGTGGCTGTTTGATCGACGATCCCACACTCGTCCAGCTCGGACCACAAGAAGCCTTGTCGGATGATAAATCGTAGCGTGTCGGCTCCCCCTCCGAACGTCCGGAGTGGGGTCAAGTGCAGACTAAAGGCGCTTCATGGATAGACGTGATCTGTCTACGCTTCGCGGAGCATCAATAAACGGCACCGCGTGCGGCGATCGGCCAGACCTGCTCGACGCGGTTGCCGCGGGACGCAGACATACCAGAGGTTGACGGTCGGGTCGCAGTGGCCGGGGGTCAGCCGGATCTTGTCGCCGAGCCCG
>DATEQL010000434.1:0-4687 GCA_035272665.1 Allostellaceae bacterium | reverse complement strand
CCGAGGATCCTCCCAGACCATCGACCTCCGCTATCCCTACCTTGCCATGCACCAAGGCGGTGGCGACCAGGAAGGGTTGGGCGAACTGCGCCTCCACGACCTGGGTAGGGCGGCGCTTCGGCAGCCCGCGGCCGAATTGGTCGCTGTGTCCGGCGGGGTCCGCCTCGATCGTCACCGATTCGATGTCATCAGGCCGCTCGATCTTGAGCCGCGCTCGTGCCATCAGCACGGCATCGATCGCCGCGTGCAATGGCCGACCGCAGGGGTAGGGCTTGTAGCTCAGCCCTTCGCCGCGGAAAGCGGTGCCCAGGTCGCGCAGCAGCACCGATGCGTCGTATCCGTTGGGCTGGTACAGCTCGAAAAAGCCAAAACGGCCATTGAAGATGTTCCGCGCGCCGGTGAACCCGGTCTGCGCCAAAACGGCCGAGAAAACGCCGGCGCTGGCCGCCTGGCCCGCCTGCATCCGCTTGGTCAGCGCCCCGTCCAGGATGCATTGGCGATTGCCGGCGGCGTGACTGTAGGCGATGCCGAAGGCGGCCAGCATCTGTTCCAGCGTCAGGCCGATCAGTTTGCCTGCGGCCGCGGTGGCGCCGAAGACCCCGATCGCCGCGGTGCGATGCCAGCCCCGATCGAGCGTGCACGCAAGCGCGATGCGGCACGATATGTCCAGACCGAGCGCGACCGCCAACAGGACATCACCCCCAGTGACAGCTCCATTGGCACCCCCACTGGCACACCCCAGGCTGTCGCATACCGCGAGGACCGATCCCAGCACGGAAACGCCGGGATGGATGGAACCCCCGGTGTCCAACGTGTCGTCGAAATCCAGCGCATGACCCATGCTGGCATTCAGCAGTGCCGCCTGTGGCGCCGGCAGGCGGGTGCCCCGCAGCAGCACACGGCTTTCTTCACGCCCGCCCCACCGGCCGATCACCGCAAAGAGCTCATCGATCCCCGGAGAGCCGCTGCCGCCGAGCATGCAGCCAAAAGTATCGAGGATATCGCGTCGGGCGGATTCGACGGCGCTCGCGGGTAAATCTGCATAAAAGGTGCGGCAAACGTGCCGGACGAGGGGCCAAGCGGCGTCGTCGGTCATGATCTTCTCCCATGGGTTCGATGGTTTGTCGCGGACCGAGCCAGGCCAGGCGATCTCGATTCGGCGGTAAGAGCCTGACTTAAAGTGAATTCCGAGTTCGCAATAGGTTATCGTCGCCCCCGCGAAAGCGCTAGTGTATGCACACATTTGGTGCGACATTTTGACTCACTCCCCGATTGGTAGATTTTCACCCCCGGCCTGTGGGTCTATCAAGGGACGCGCTGGGCATTGGGGGATGTCCTATGGAGGTGGCGCTGGGTCGGTTTGGGGATCGTCGCCTCGAAAAAAGGGGCGGCGCTGCTCGAAGGGATGGTGCGTGGGGGCAACACATGTCTGCGTCGTGTGGTTGACGGGAAACGGCGATCGGAGGTCCAGTTCAATCGCTTTCTCGCCAACCCCAAGGTGACCGTTGAGCGGCTGGTTGCGGGGTGGAGCGCGGCCACCAGCGCGGCGATTGCCGGCCGGCATGTGCTGGCGATCCAAGACACCAGCGAGATCAATTTTCGCACAACGCGAACGCGCACCCGCGGTCTGGAGGAGATCGGCAAAGGCGTGGGCCGTGAGGCGCTGCTGCAAGCGATGGTGGCCGTGGACGCCGAGAGCGAGGCTTGCTTGGACCTGGTTGCCGGCGAGGTCTTGACCCGCAGCCGCCGGGTTGGCGTGCCGCACCAGAAACGGCCGCTCGATCAGAACGAATCGCGCCGCTGGATTGAAACCGCCACCGCGGCAAGCGCGTGCTTGGCAGTGCCGCGACGGTGACGATGGTCGCCGAGAGCGAGGCCGATCTTTATGCCGGATTCACCACGATCGAAGCCTGTCGGTGGCAGCACCCTGACCACGATTGCCCGGCAATGGCCGCTGGCCGGCACCCGTCGGATGACACTGCGCGAGCGCGCGGGTCGGCCCGAGCGCGAGGCCCGGTTGGGGCTGCGGTTTGGGGTCGTCACGATCACCCGGCCACGCGATGCCGGCGCGCCCGCGATGCCGGCACAAGTCACCCTGAACTTGATCGAATTGACCGAACCCAACCCCCCACAGGGGAGCGAGCCCGTTACCTGGCGGCTGCTCACCACCCATTCCGTCTCCAGTGCCACTCCCGCCTGGCAGATTGTCGACTGGTACCGGGCCCGATGGATCATCGAACAGCTGTTTCGGCTGCTCAAGAAACAAGGATTGTGCGTCGAAGACAGCCAAGTCGAGACCGCCGAGCGACTGCTTAAGCTCGTCGCCATTGCTGCTCAGGCCGCGGCGATCACCTTGCAGTTGCTGCAGGCGCGAGACGCACCACACTGCCACCCTAGGAATCTTTTGTTAAGTCCACTACACTAGCGCACTGTGGGAGAGGGGGGACCCGCGCGGAAGCGCGGGTGGGTGAGGGTAAATCACACAGGGAGACCTTAACGTTGCAGGATCTGGCGAAAGAGGCAGCGGATCGGGAGATCCGCTATTTTCTGATCAGCTTTGTCGACCTGTTCGGCGTCCTGCGGGCCAAGCTCGTGCCCGCCTCGGCGATCGGGCAGATGCAGCGCGACGGCGCCGCATTTGCCGGCTTTGCGACCCATCTCGACCTGACCCCGGCCGACCCGGACATGTTCGCGATCCCCGACCCGGCGAGTCTGATCCAGATGCCCTGGAAGCCCGAAATCGGCTGGCTCGCGGCCGAGCTCCATTTGGCCGGCGAGCCGCTCGAACATGCCCCGCGTCACGTCCTGAAGCGCCAGATCGCCGCGGCCGCAGCAAGCGGGTACCGGATGAAAACCGGGGTCGAGGCCGAGTTCTTCGTCTTGCGCGCGGACGGGCGGGCCATCGCCGACGAGGCTGACCGGCAGGCGAAGCCCTGCTACGACCAGGCCGCACTCTTACGTCGATACGAGCTGATTCGCGCCGTCAGCGATGCGATGCTGGAGCTCGGCTGGGCGCCTTATCAGAGCGATCACGAGGACGCCAACGGCCAATTCGAGATGAACTGGGCCTATGACGACGCGCTGGTTACCGCCGATCGCCACGTGTTCTTCAAATTCATGGTCAAGGAGTTGGCCGGCCAGCACGGGCTGCGCGCCACCTTCATGCCAAAGCCGTTTATGCATTTGACCGGCAATGGCTGCCACGCCCATGTCTCGCTGTGGGACCGCGCGGGTGACATCAACCTGTTTCACGATCCGGAGGGCGAGCTCGGCCTCTCGGCGCTCGCATACCATTTCCTCGGCGGCATCCTCGCGCATGGCGAGCCTCTCTCGGCGCTGTTCACGCCGACGGTCAACAGCTTCAAACGGATTAACGCAGCGCCGACCGTGTCGGGCGCCACCTGGTCACCGAATGCGATCAGCTATGGCGGCAACAATCGCACCCATATGGTGCGCATCCCGGAGCCGGGCCGATTCGAATTGCGGCTGATGGACGGCGCCGTGAACCCCTATTTGCTTCAGGCGTGCCTGCTCGCCGGCGGTCTCGATGGCATCCAACACCAACGCGATCCTGGCAGGCGGCTCGACGTCGACATGTACGAGCCGGCTGCCGCTCCGGCCGGCATCCCGCGGCTGCCCCTCAACCTGCTCGACGCGCTGCGCGCATTTGCGAGCTCGGCAGTCTTGCGTGAGGCGCTGGGCGCCACGTTTGTCGACTCCTATGTCAAGCTACGGATGGCCCAGTGGCACGACTACGCGCGCCACCTGACCGAATGGGAGCGCGAGCATACCCTCGACGTGTAAGAGTTCCGATCGAGGATTCCTTCTGAGTCGTGATCGTCAGGCAGGGGTCGCGCCGGAATAACGCGGCGCGACGCGTGATCTATGCCATAATCCCTCGAAATACCCTTGCCAGACCGGATCTTGTCCTTCGATGCAGACTGTCCCGCGTCTTCTCGCCATCGCAACCGCAGTCCCGCCCTATCCGCTCGACCAGGACGACGTGGTGGAGCGCGTCAAGCTCCTGTTTGGGGGCTCGCAGAACCTGGAGCGCCTGCTGCCGGTCTTCACTAATACCGGAATTCGCACACGCTACTCCTGCGTGCCGATCGAATGGTACGACCGCGCCCACGGCTGGGCCGAGCGCAACCGGATCTATCTCGAGTCGGCGCTTGATCTGCTCGAAGCAGCCACCCAGCAGCTGCTCGACCGCGCCGGCCGCGACAAGGATGAGATCGGCGGCATCGTCGTAGTGTCGACCACCGGGATCGCCACGCCGAGCCTCGATGCGCTTCTAATCGAACGGATGGGGCTGCGGCGCACGGTGCGTCGGCTGCCAATCTTTGGGCTCGGCTGCGCCGGTGGCGTCATCGGTCTCGCACGTGCTGCGAGCCAAGCGGCCGTGTCCCCCGGCGAGACGGTGCTTTTCCTCACTGTCGAACTGTGTGCGCTCACCTTCCGGCGCGACGATTGGTCCAAGAGCAACATCGTCGCGACGGCGCTGTTCGGCGACGGTGCTGCGGGTGCGCTGCTGTCGACCAAGGGCGAGGGCCCGGCCATCGTCGCTGCGGGCGAGCACACTTGGCCCGGCAGTCTCGACGTGATGGGCTGGGAGATCACCGATGACGGCCTCAGCGCGATCTTTTCGCGCGACATTCCCCAGCTCGTCGAGACGCAGCTGCGTGAC
>DATEQL010000433.1:0-5076 GCA_035272665.1 Allostellaceae bacterium | reverse complement strand
GATCGACGCGGCGCTCTCGCTCACCGCCGCACAGAGCGAGCTGATCGACCATATCGACCGGCTGGCGCCGTTTGGCGCGGGCAATCCCGAGCCGCGCTTTGTCTTCCCGGCGGTGCGCGTCGTCCATGCCGAGGCGGTCGGGAACGGGCATCTGCGCTGCACGTTGGCCGAACCGCTCGGCAATGCCCGGCTGCGGGCGATCGCCTTCCGCGTCGCGGGGACGCCGCTCGGCCAATTCCTCGCCGAAACTCGCGGTGCCACGATCCATGTCGCCGGCCGTCTGCGCCGCGACAGCTGGCACGGCGGCGACGCGGTGCAGCTTTCCATCGACGACGCTGCGCCGGCAACGGGCTGACCTACGTCCCATTCCGGATTTCAGAACCCGGGAACAAATCGGGCTCATGGCGGAGCCTCGCTGCGGACTCTGCGACGTGGCGCCGCTCTATCCGCGCTCCGACATCTTGGCGGTCAGGCTACCTACTTACGTGCAGCCGAGTCGGTCGAGGTGGAAGGAGAATTTCGATGTCGTATCTCAGCCATGCAAAGCAAATCGGCCGAGGCGTAGTCGTCGCGGGAACGCTGACGGCACTGTCGCTGACGGCGATACCAACGGCGGCTTACGCCAATGGTTCGGGCGTGGGAGCAGCCATCGGATTGGGTATCCTCGGCGGCGTGATCGCCGGCGCAGCCATAGCGTCGACCGCCCCGCCGGCCTATGCCGCCCCGCCGGCGCCGGCATATTACTACCCCCCGCAGGGCTATTACCCGCCGTCGCCGGCGTATTATCCCGCGCAGCCCTATTACACGCCGACCTGGTACCCGTACGATTACCGATAACGGATGCGCCCCGAACGCTTGGCCCCTCTCCCGCATTGCGGGAGAGGGGCTGAAAGACGCCATCTCAAAGCCCCCTCTCCCGCAGTGCGGGAGAGGGGGGACCCGGCCCGAAGGGACGGGTGGGTGAGGGTTTGAGTCGCGAGCGTCAGGAGCGGCTCGGGGTGATCGGCATCGTTGCGATGCTGGTCCAGGCGACCGGCGCCCCGGCTTTCTCGGCGGCCGCTTCGGGCGCCAGCGCCGGATCCCAATGGACGGCGAGAAACCGCCGGCCCGTTATCTTTCCGGCAGCATCGGAGACGAGCCAGAGGAGCGGCGGCGCCATGATTTCGGGCTGGATCAGCTTGGCGCGATCGAAGCCCGCCGCGTCGGAAATCATCGGCGTATTGGTCACTCCGCCCGGAACCAGCACGTTGACGGTGACGCCGGTGCCGTCGAGGTCCTTGGCCATGATCGCGCTCAGCGCTTCGAGTGCCGCCTTGGACGGTCCGTAGGTCGGCGAGCCGGCGTTCAGCATCGTGCCGAGGCTGGTCGTGACGTTGACGATCCGGCCCCACCCCTGACGCATCATCTCGGGCACGACGGCGTTGGCGAGCATGAACGGCGCGGTGGCGTGGACGGCGAGAAAAGGTCGCCACTGATCGGCCGTGACCTCCCAGAATTTGAGCGGTCGCTGCCAGCTGTCCGGACGGATCGCACCCGGACCGATCCCGGCATTGTTGACCAGGATGTCGACATGGCCGAACCGGGCGCGGGTCGCGCCGGTGATTTCGGCGACGGCGGAGTCCGCCGTCAGATCGGCTTGGATTGTCAGCAGATCGGCGGCCTTGCCCTGCTCGCGCGCGATCGCGGCGAGCCCTTCGAGCGGCCCGCGATCGCGGTCGACACCGGCGACCCGAATGCCCGCCGCCAGCAAGCCCCGCACCATCTCCCGGCCGATGCCGCCCGCCGCACCGGTCACGATCGCCACTCTCTGGGTTTCGCTCATCGCTTTCTTCCTCCCGCATTGCTCAGCGCGATTTTATCACCGGTTTCGGTCGCCTCGTCGATGCAGTCTGATGTGTGGTAGGACGCACCCCGGACCGGTTGGGAACAGACGGAAGCGATGTATCCTCGGGATGTCGATCCAGAGTCCGGGTGCAGGCTGCCCCTGCCGAAACGCGAAGAGCTCGACGCTGAAGGCAAGCGCATCTTCGACAGCCTCGCCGGCCCCAAGGGCGCGACGTTGCGGGGCCTCAGGGGTCCCGGCGGCATCCTGCTCCACAACCCCGCGCTGTCGCGGCATTCCCGCCCGCTCAACCACTATCTGCGGCATGAGGCGGGGCTCGGCGGACGGTTGCGCGAGTTGGCGATCCTGACGACCGCCCGTGAGCTCGACAGCCAGTTCGAATGGGCCGCACACGAGCCCGGGGGGCTCGCCGAAGGCATTTCCGCGGAAATCATCGAGATCATCAGGCACCGCCGCAGCACGAACGGCCTCGACGAGGCCGACGCGATCGTCATCGAGCTGGGTCGGGAGATCTTTGGCGCGCGGAAGGTGGCGCCGGCGACCTTCGCCCGCGCCTTGCAGCAGTTCGGACGCCGCGCCCTGGTGGATCTCGTCGCGCTGATGGGCAACTACGCCGGGACCGCGGCGCTGCTCACCGCCTTCGACATGCAGCTCGATCCGGGTCAGCCGCCACCCTTGCCGAAACTCGAACACGACCGGGCGAATGGCGTTGTTGACCCGTAACCGGCATACCACTGGTGGCTCCAGTCGTTCAGAGCACCCATGCCAGAAGTTCAGGGATTCCCGCCTAGTTTTCACACCGAAGAGATTCAGACCGAGGGCGCGACAATCCACGTCCGGGTGGGCGGTCAAGGGCCGGCCGTTGTTATGCTGCACGGCTTCGGTGACACGGGAGACATGTGGGCACCCCTGGCGGCGACGCTGGTGCACGATCACGCAGTCGTTGTTCCGGATTTGCGGGGGATGGGGCTCTCGTCTCATCCCGAAGATGGCTATGACAAGAAAACCCAGGGCGGCGATGTCGCGCGCGTTCTCGACCACCTGAAGATCCAGGGGGCGGATCTTGTCACCCATGATATCGGCAACATGGTGGGCTATGCCTTCGCCGCTCAATATCCGGATCGGGTCACCCGCTGGGTGGCGATGGACGCCCCGCTCCCGGGGATCGGCCCGTGGGACGAGATCATTCGAAGCCCCGCCTTGTGGCATTTCAATTTCCGCGGACCGGATGTCGAACGTCTGGTCGAAGGCCGCGAGCGCATCTACCTCGACCGCTTCTGGAACGAACTATCAGCCGACCCGAAATCGATCGACGAGGCGACGCGGCAGCACTATGCCGAGCTCTACGCGCGGCCCGGGGCCATGCATTCCGCGTTCAATCAGTTCGCGGCATTTGCGCAAGATCTGCTCGACAACAAGGCCTTCGCGGCCAAGGGCAAGTTGACGATGCCGGTGCTGGCAATCGGGGCCGAAAAATCATTCGGAACGGCCATGGCCGACGATTTGGGCTATGTCGCCACCAACGTGACCTCCGTTGTCATCGCCAACTCCGGGCACTGGCTGATGGAAGAGCAACCAGCCGCCACAATCGCGGCCATCCGCGCATTCCTCGATAAGAAGTAACGATGTGGTCATCCGGCAATGGGGCAGCGAAGTGGCGTCGGCCGCCTTTGGGTACCAAGCGTCTGATTTTGTCTAGCGTGGGACCCGATGTCCGAGGGTTCGTCGGGCCTTCGTCAGGATGGATTGGTGCCAAGCAGCAGTCCGCCGATTGAAGCGGGCTCGCGCAACAGCGCCCCGAGGCGGGTCAGCGAGTCGTCTATCGCTCGCGCGTATCGGGCGGCGCCGCCAAAGCGCTCCAATGTCTCGGGCGGCACGAACTTGATCAACAGGTCGGCCGTACCCGGCGGCACGCCGACGAAATGCACCATCAGCATGCCGTGGTTCTGCAACAGCAGCATGGCGAGCGCCGCGGCGGCCTCGTAGGGGACGATCGGCGGCTCTTCGATGCCGCCGCGCTGCATCGCGATTTCGAGGAGGTCGTCGGCGGGGATCTGTACCGTGGCCGGGGTCTCGCGCAGCCGGTTGCCGACGAACGGGCGCAATTCGCGGGCGATTTGCCGGGTGGTCTCGATCAGGGCTCGCACCCGCGCCGGGTCGTATTGCTCGAGGGTGCGCACCACCGCCGAGTAGAGCATCTGCCGCGCCTCGAGCCCGAATTCGAAGCCGGTCGCGCGGATGCGAGATACCAGGTCCGCGCGCCCGGCCAACAAGCCGAGACGCGGGCCGACCGTACCGTATTTGTCGAGGCCCGTCGCACCGATATCGACGCCGAGCTCGAGCATGCGGGGCTGGCCAAAACCGGCCGGCCCGACCCGCGCGCCGCCAGCGTCGTCCATATAGACCAAGGCGCCTTTGTCATGGGCGATCCGGACGACGGCCCGGATCTCTTCTACGGGCATCAGATCATAGGTGACGGCGAGCCGGGTCAGGTCGACGAGTGCCACCCTGGCCTCGTTGGCGATCGCCTCCTTGAACATCGCAAGCCCGGCGGTGTCGACGAAGCGGGCCCCTACATGCTTCGCCGCACGCACCACCGAGGGATGGCTGTAGCTCGCCGACGCGCCGATCACAACGTCGTCCGGCCGCACCAAAGTCAAATGCGTGGCGAGGGTAGCACCCGTCATGCGGTTGAAGACCGCGACATCGTGCCGGTCGGGAGACCCGCCGAGATGCGCCAACGCCAGCGACCGCAGCCGCTCGAAATAGAGCGCGGGTGCCAACTCGTCGTCGGCAAAGCGGAGCTCCTCGCTTTTCATCGGCAGCGAATGTTCGAGCCCGGTAAAGATGAACACTGCGTCGGGTCCGCGCTCGCGAATCAGGGCCCAGGCCCGCTGCAGCTTGCGAAAATCGTCCTCGGTCGTCGCGAGGATCCGGCCGCGCGCATAGGGCAGGTTCGGCGCATGCGGATTGCCAAAGCGATCGGTTGCCATCCCCAGCCTCCTTGCGCTGGTCCTGAGCTTCCAAGCGTACCCGCTGATGCCTTCACCCTCAACCCGGCGGTTCGCCGACCACCCCGGCTCCTGCTATCGTGACCGCGAGTGGGAGGATCCGGGTATGGGCGGCCCGTCCCGTGGCGCCGACGATGGCGCTGACGGCGCAGCAGGCGCTGTGGTTCGAGCTGATGCCGTTCTACATTCGCGAAGCCTGGCTGCTCGACGAGCGCAAGCTCA
>DATEQL010000432.1:0-2842 GCA_035272665.1 Allostellaceae bacterium | reverse complement strand
CAGTATTGCGCCGAAGGCCAGCGCAGCCGGCGGATCGGCGATAATGCCTGCGGGTCGACAGTGCCGAGATAAGGGGCAAAGATCGCCATCAGCGCCATCAAGGCGAGCAAGGTCGCGCCCACGACGATCGTCGGATGGCGGCGAACATAGGTCCGCATACCGCCCCGGCGCACCGAAGGGGTGGCGAGAAGGGCGAGATCGGTTGGCGCTAGGGTCACGGCATTAATACCGGATGCGCGGATCGAGGAGGGTGTAGCTCAGGTCGACGAGCAGATTGATCAGCACGTAGGCGGCCGAGAAGACCAGAATGATCCCCTGAATTATCGGATAATCGCGGCGCAGGATCGCGTCGACGGTGAGTCGGCCCAAGCCGGGGATCGCGAACACCGTCTCGGTGACGACGACGCCGGAGATCAGCGCGGCCACTCCGATGCCGATGATCGTCGCGATCGGCACGGCGGCGTTCTTCAGCGCATGGCCGATCAGCACCTTGTCGTTCGCCAAGCCCTTGGCCTGCGCGGTGCGGATATAATCCTGGGCCAAGACGTCGAGCATGCTCGCGCGCGTCATACGCGCGATCAGAGCGGCGAAGACCATCCCGAGCGCGAGGGTCGGCATCACGAGATGCGACAGGAACGGACCCAAGCCGGCGTTGATCGTGACGAAGCCCTGGACCGGCAACAGGTCGGTCCAGATCGCAAAAACATAGATCAGCAGATAGGCCAGCACGAAAACCGGTACGGAAAACCCCAGCACCGCGAAGACCATGACCACCCGGTCGACCCACGAGCCGGCCTTCCACGCGGCGAGCACCCCCATCGGGATCGCCGCGAGAACCGAGACGATCAGCGTCGAGATCGTCAAGGTGACGGTCGGCTCGACCCGCTGGGCGATCAGCTTGGAGACCGGCAGGTTGGTGAAGATCGAGATGCCGAGATCACCGTGCAGCAGACCCCACACCCAAGTCACGAACTGGATGTAGAGCGGCTGGTCGAGCCCGAGTTTCTGACGGATCCGGGCGATGTCGTCCAAAGTCGCCGTGTCTCCGGCGATGATGACCGCCGGGTCGCCGGGGCTCAGATGAAGGAGCGCGAAGACAAAGAGGGCGACGACCGCCATGACCGGGATCGTCGAGAGGATGCGTCTGACGATATAGGCGAACACGCCCTTACGTCCTCACTTCTTCTCGACGTTCCACAGGAAGACGACCGGGGCGACGATGATTCCCTCGAGGTTCTTGCGGTAGGCCGTCGGCACGACAAACTGGCCGGTTGGGACATAGGGGATTTCGTTGGTGTAGGCCTCCACCTGAATGTCGGCGGCGAGCTTTTTCTGCGCCGCAAGGTCGGGCGCCTTGAACCAGGCGTCGATCAGCGCCTCGATCTTCTCGTCGGTCGGCCAGCCGAACCACCCTTTCTCGCCATTACCGCGGAGCGCGATGTTGACCGCCGGCGAAAAGAAATCCGGGGCCGAAGTCCAGGTGTGAAAGATGCTCCAGCCGCCCTTGTCGATCGGCTCCTTTGACGCACGGCGGGTGATCAGAGTGCCCCAGTCGCTGGCCTGCAATTCGACATTGAGCCCGGCCTTGCGCAGAGCGTCCAACGTCACCAGGGCCTGCCCTTGCACGATCGGCTGGTCGGTCGCCGACAGCAGCACGATCTTCTCGCCCTTGTAACCCGCCTCTTGGATCAGTTGTTTCGCTTTGGCGGGGTTGGGCCCGTTCAGCAGGGCGTCGGCGCCGGCCTTGGTCTCGAACGGGGTGCCGCAGCCGAACAGCGCCGCGCAGGTCCTCCAGTATTTCGGGTCACCGGCTGCCGCACCCATGTAGTCCTTCTGGTCGACGAGGTTCAGCACCGCCTCGCGCAATTTCACATTGTTGAACGGCGGCTGGATGTGATTGAAGCGCAGGATGCCGTGGTTGCCGAGCGGGTCGACCGTGGCGACGACAATGTCCTTGTTGGCGGCGAAGACCGGGACGAGGTCGGCGGGCGGCTGCTCGTACCAGTCAGCCTCGCCGGCATTGAGCGCCGCTGCGGCTGTCGCTGTATCGGGGATGTAGAGCCATTCGACGCGATCGACCTTGGCCACCTTGCCGCCCGCGGCGAAGCTCGGAGCCTCCTCGCGCGTCACATAATTGGGGTTCTTGACGAAGACGGCTTTGTTGCCGGGAACCCACTCCTCCTTGACGAATTTGAATGGGCCGGAGCCGATCGCCTCCGGGATCTGCTGGTAGGCGTCGGTCTTGGCGAGCCGCTCGGGCATCATGAAGGGCACGTTGCTGGAGAGCTTGCCGAGCGCATCGAGGATCAGCGGGAACGGCGATTTCAGGCTTATCGTGAAGGTGTTGTCGTCGACTGCCTGCATTTCGCCGACCGCTTCCATCAGCTTCTGGCCGAGCGTGTCGCGCTTGCCCCAGCGTTCCAGCGAGACGACGCAGTCGGGGGCGCGGACCGGCTGTCCGTCATGCCATTTGAGGCCCTCGCGCAACGTAAAACGCCAGGTCAGTTTGTCGTCACTGACCGTCCAGCGATCGACCATTTGCGGCTGCGGTTTGAAATCCTTGTCGAGCGAAAAGAGCGTGTCGAAGACGAGATAGCCGAAATTGCGTGTCACATAGGCCGTGGTCCAGATCGGGTCGATGCTCCGCAGATCCGCCTGCGGGATGAAGCGCAAAGTCTTCGGCCCGGCCTCGGCCCACCCGGTCGCCGGGGCGAAAGTGAGGGCGAGCGCCACAATGGCACCCGGCAATCGCAGCATCCGGGCGAAGGAGGTCATCGGGTCTCCCGTTCTAGCCTTCGTTGTGGAAGGACCTTACGCGATCCGGGTTCACACTGCAAAAGCC
>DATEQL010000431.1:0-11205 GCA_035272665.1 Allostellaceae bacterium | reverse complement strand
GCTGTAGCCCTCGGTGTTCGACCAGATGACGCCCTTTTTCTGGTTGGTGCTGAGAAAGGCGCGATGCGTGCCGATCACCGGATCGGGATAGTTCCATATCCCGTTCATCGTCAGCTCGTGCTCCCAATTGCTGACGCGGCTCGCCCAGGTCGGCAGGTCGGGGCTGGCGCGCAGCACGATGTCGATGCCGATTTTCTTCAATTGCGACTTCAGGTATTGGGCGGTCGGCTCCTGGCTGTTGATGTTGGCGTCGGGGATCCAGTCGAGGGTCAACGAAAAGCGCGTACCGTCGGCCTGCCGCTTATGCCCGGCCTCGTCCAGGAGCCGGTTCGCCGTGTCGAGGTGGAGCGGATAGCGCACCAAGTCGTCGCTGCGAAATGGGCTCGCCTGCGCCATCGGGCCGTCCAGCCGCACCGTCTGCCCCGAGATCAGCTTATCGACGATGAAACCCTTGTCGATCGCGTGGGCGATCGCCTTGCGCACCCGGACATCGTCGAGCGGCGGCTTGCGCAGGTTGAACTCCAGGTAGTTGGTCGTACCGAACGCCTCGTAGCCGCGCTGGGTGAACGACAGCGCCGGGTTGTCCTTGACGCGCGAGAGGTCGCGCACCCGGATATTGGCGAACGGCAGGTAGCGGACCTCACCGTGCTCGACCGCGAGAAGCGTCGCCATCGGGTCCTTGATGATCTTGAAGACGAGCTTGTCGAGATGGGGCCGGCCCTCGAGAAAGAAGCGGTCGTTGCGCTCGAGCACGACGTGCTCGCCCGGCCTGTACTCGACAAATTTGAACGGACCCGAGCCAATCGGCGCGAGATTGGCCGGGTTGGTCTGGATCGGTCCTTCGCCGTAGACATGCTTTGGCAGGATCGGCAACAGCGCCGGCGACAGTGCCGCCATCAGTGCGGGATGCGGCTGCGACAGGCGGAGGATCGCGGTATGCGCATCCGGCGTCTCGACCCGGTCGACCGGGCCGAACATCGGCGCGCCGAACGGATGGTTGTTCTTGACGATGTCGAGCGTGAACGCGACGTCCGCGGCGGTCACCGGATTGCCGTCGTGAAACAGACCGTCCTCGACGAGGTGGAAGGTGTAGGCCAGCTCGTCGGGCGAGACCTCCCATGCTTTGCCAGATAGGGCTGCGGGGCGAACTTGTCGTCGAGCCGCACCAGCCCGGCGAAGATCTGGTTGCCGGGAACACCGGTCGCATTGCCGGATTGAATCGCCGGATTGAGGTGGCGCAGGCTGACATGGCCGACCACCACCGTGCCGCCGCCGGTATCGGCGCGGCTGCGGCGCGCCCTCAGGCCGCCCGCGAGCAGCGCGGTTGCTGCGGCGCTTCGACCGAAGCCGCGCCGCGTCATTCCCCTGTCGTGCCCCCGCTCGTGCGTCGGCATGATCCACCTCCGGCCAGCTGTGCGATGAAGGTTACCCGGGTTGTGGCGGGCTCGCCAGTTGCGGGGACGGCATCGCCTCGTGGGATCCCCGGCCCGACGCGTCGACCAAGTGACAGGCCACCCACTGGCCAGCCTCGACCTCGCGCAGCGCCGGCATCTCGGCCGGCAGCACGGCTCGGCGAACGGGCAGCGCGGGGCGAAGCGGCAGCCCGCGATCAGGCTCAACAGGCCCACGTCTTACGCGCCAAAAACTCCCTCTCCGCCCCGGGGGCGGAGAGGGTCGGGGTGAGGTGGGGGAATCCAGAACGGTCGCCGTTAGGCCACCTTGTGTCCGGAAATTTTGGCAAAGTGTGCAGACGGGCGGTTGTTTGCAGCAGCCGCCCGTCGCCGGATCTGAGCCCGTACCCACCAGAGGCGTACCCTGCGGGTGAGCGAGGGACAGATCCGGTGTCTTCCTTCAACCCGAACAGTTGCTTGGGCGTGAGAGCCCGGACGAGCAAGGAAGGGAGTGGGAGGATGCCACAAGAAGCTAGGATTGTCGGCATCGATGTTTCCAAGCTGAAGGTCGATGCGTGTATCCGCTCGCTGCGGCAGCGGCTGTCCCAGCCGAGCACGCCGCAGGGCGAAGCGGCGTTGATCGCCTGGCTGCGCCAGAACCGGGTCGGGCTGGCGGTGATGGAAGCCAGCGGCGGCTATGAGCGCGGCTGGGCCGAGGCATTGCGCAAGGCCGGGATCGCGGTGCGCGTCGTCGACCCCAAGCGGGTGCGCTATTTTGCCAAATCGGCCGGCCGCCTGGCTAAAAACGATCCGATCGACGCCGAGATGATCGCTTGGTTCGGCGAGACCTTCAGCCCCCAGGCCGAGCCGATCCACGACCCCGAGCGCCTGGCGCTCGACCAGTTGGTCACCGCCCGCCGCAGGCTGGTCGGGCTGGCGACCCAGCTCGCGCAATTGGCCGAACATCGGCAACCGCCCGTCGTCGAGCAGGCCCAGCGGGCGATCGCCAGAACGATCAAGACCCATCTCGCCAGAGTCGAGAGCGCCATTGATGCCAAGATCGGCGCTAATCCAGGGTTCGTCGCAAGGGCCGCGATCGTCCGCAGCGTACCAGGGCTGGGGCCTCACTTTGCCGCCGGCGCGATCGCTTGGCTGCCCGAACTCGGCCGCATCAGCAATAAGGCTGCCGCCGCTCTGGTCGGCGTCGCACCCTATGACGACGACAGCGGCGGGCACCAAGGCGAACGTCGCATCAACGGCGGACGCCGGGAAATCCGCGACCTGCTCTATATGGCAACCTTGGCCGCGGCGGGCCGCCACAACCCCGTCATCAAGGCCTACTACCAACGACTCGCGCCAAAGGGAAGAAGGCCAAGGTGGCCCTCGTCGCCTGCATGCGCAAGCTGATCGTCATCCTCAACACCATGCTGGCGCGAGGCCAGAGCTGGAACCCACCCGCTCTGATCGTCGGCGCGGCACTGGCCTGACCCTTGGATTATCGTCACGTGACGGAATACCAACCGATCCCGAGCGCGGGCAAGTCCCGAGGCCGCAAACCGCAGGGCCGGAGCGCGCTGAGCGGCGCCGAGCGCCAGGCGCGCTATCGCCAGCGCCAAGCCACGAACCGCCCGGTGGCGTCGCCGCTGCGACGGCGATCGGCTCGGCAACCCAGCCGGCCGCAGCGATGGCGCACTGCCGTCGCCGAGCTGCTCGCTTTGCAAGCCGAATATGCCCGCTGGCTCGACAGCCTCCCCGAGGCCTTGTGCGACGGCGCCACCGCCGAGGCCTTGCAGACGATCGTCGATCTCGAGCTCGACGAACTCCTCGCCATCGCGCTGCCGCAGGGCTTCGGACGCGATTGAGCATGCGCCTCCGCCATTCAACAAGGGGTCAGCTCCGGATGTCGTTTGACAGCGAGCGCGCACTGGCGCGGTCGGCGCCTGGCGTCGACCGCATGAAAGCCAATCAGCCCGGTGAGCGGATGGGGTCAAGGCCGAAGCCGCCGCAGGCGGGGGCGCGCAGCGCCCGCCTTGAGCCCGGCCGAGCACCGGGCTACCCCTCATCTTCACAGTTGCTCACCCTCCCGTCGCTCCGCGACGGGTCCCCTCCCTCTCCCCCCTGAAGGGCGGAGAGGGGTTTCAGGCCGGCGGCGTTTCCCAATAGAGTTCGTCCATCGCCGACATGCCGCCCCAGATCGAGGTCGGTATGTTCCCCAAGCCCCTGTCGTAGACCGTGGAAAACGGGACCACGTTGACATAGGCGATCGGCACGTCGTCGACGACGATCTTCTGGAACTCGGTGTAGAGGGCCTCGCGCCTGGCGGGGTCGATCTCGGGGCCGGCGGCTTCGAGCAGCTCATCGACCTTCGGGTTGCGGTAGTTCTGGGTGTTCGACCAGATCACGCCCTGGCGAATGTTGCTCGACAAATAGGTGCGATCGACGCCGATCACCGGGTCGCCCCAATTGAATACGACGTCCATGCTCATGTCGAAATCCCATGAGTTGACCCGCTGCGCCCAGGTCGGGAAATCGGGCGAGGCGCGGACCTGCACTTCGATCCCGACCTTCTTCAATTGCGGCCTCAGATACTCGGCGACGCCCTTCTGCTGTACGCTCGGACCGGGAATGTAGTCGACCGTCAGCGCGAAACGCGTGCCATCGGCGCCGCGCTTCAGCCCGGCCTCGTCCAACAGCTTGTTGGCCTTGTCGAGGTCGAGCGCGTAATGCTCGACATCGGCGGTGTAGAACGGGCTGTCGGGGTGGATCGGTCCGGTGGCGGGGCGGCCGCGG
This sequence comes from Allostellaceae bacterium, assembly GCA_035272665.1. Taxonomy (GTDB): domain Bacteria; phylum Pseudomonadota; class Alphaproteobacteria; order ATCC43930; family CGMCC-115725; genus AP-15. The sequence continues at coordinate 7,024 of DATEQL010000431.1, read as the reverse complement.
CCCAAGAGCAGCTTGTCGGTGACGAATTTGCGGTCGAAGGCGTAGGCGATGGCCTGGCGCACGCGCTTGTCGTCGAGCGGCTTCCTGGTCAGGTTGAACTCGAGCCAGTTGAGCGGGCCGATGCCGGCATAGCCCTTATCGGTAACCGCGAGATGCGGTTGCTTTGCCAGGCGGTCGATGTCGCGCGGCTCGCTGGCGAAAAACTGGACGTGCGTCTGGCGCTGCTCCATCCCGACCACCAGTGCGGTCTGGTCACTGATGATCTGCAGAATGATCCGGTCGAGATAGGGGCGGTCGGGCAGGAAGAACTTGTCGAAGCGCTCGAGGGTGATGTGATCGGAGGGCGTGAACTCGGCCAGCTTGAACGGCCCCGAGCCGATCGGCGTGCTGTTCTTGGGGTTGATCTTGAGGTCGGTGCCGTCGTCGAAATAGTGCTTCGGCAGGATCGGGCAGAGCGCCGGCGAGAGCGCGAGGAGGATCGCGGGATGGCGATGCGCCAGGCGGATCACCGCGGTTTGCGGGTCGGGCGTCTCGACGCTGTCGACCGGCGCGAACATGTCCTTGAACGGGTGGTCCTTCTTGATCGCCAGGATCGAATAGGCGACATCCTCGGAAGTGACCGGATGGCCGTCGTGGAAGACCGCGTTGTCGACCAGGTCGAGGGTGACGGAGAGGCCGTCGTCGGCGAGCTTCCAGCTCTTGGCGAGGTAGGGATGTGGCGTCCATTCGGCGTCGTAGCGCAGCGGGCTGGCGAAGATCTGGATGCCGGGGACCGCGGTGGCGACGCCCGACTGCACCGCCGGGTTGAGATGGCGCGGGGTGCCGGCACCGAACGCGACGATGGCGGTGCCGCCGCGCCTTCCCGCCGGCGGCGCCTCGGCGCCCGCAGCCGCTGGCGCCAGCGCCATCGCGGAAGACAGAGCGATAAAGTGCCTGCGAGAGAGGCGGGGCATGATGGATCTCCTGATCGCGGCGCGATCAACTGCAGCCGATTATGACGCGCTGCGCCAGCGGCGCAAATTGGGCGAATGAGCACGGCATGCGATGCGGAATGACGCGATGATCCCGGCGACCGTCATCGGCGGCTTTCTCGGCGCCGGCAAGACGACATTGGTCAATCACCTGTTGCACAACGCGACGCGGCGCTATGCCGTGCTCGTCAATGATTTTGGTGCCGTCAATATCGACGCCGGCCTGATCGAGGCGCGCGGCGATGCCGTGATCGCGCTGACCAATGGCTGCGTCTGCTGCTCGATCGGCGCGGATCTCGGCGCGGATCTCGGCGCCGCTCTCGCCGACCTGGCGGCGCGCCATCCGGCGCCGGAGCGCGTGGTGATCGAGGCGAGCGGCGTCGGCGACCCGTGGCAGGTGGCCCAGCTCTGCCTGGTCGAACCCGGCTTCGCCCTCGATGCGATTATCGTGGTGGCGGATGCCGCGGCGTTTCCCGATCAACTGATCGATCCCTACTTGGCCGACACGGTGCGCCGGCAAATGGCGCGCGCCGACCTCGTCATCGTCAACAAGAGCGATTGCGCCGACCCGCCGCTGCGCGCCGCCGTCGCGGCCGCGATCGCGCTGATCCGCCCGGAGGCGGCGATCGTCGAGGCCGAGTGCGGCGCCATTCCGGGGAGCTGGCTCGACTTTGCCGCCGAGCCGCACGACGCCGCGGCCGCCGACCACCGCGGGCACGAGCACGGCCACCCGTTCTGCAGCTGGCTGTGGCGCGACCCTCGCTCGTTCGATCGCGACCGGCTGGCGGCGCTGCTGCGACAGCTGCCGCCGGCGGTGCTGCGCGTCAAGGGCTGGTGCCGCGTGGGGCCGGCCGGCGAATGGCGCCTGCTCAACTATGCCGCCGGGCAATGGAGCCTGGCGCGATCGGCGCCGCCGCCGGCCGCGGATGCCGCGCTGGTGCTGATCGGCACGGCGGCGCTGCCGCCGCCGCAAGTCCTGGCAGAGATGTTCGACGCGGCACTCTTCTGATCAGCCCTAACAAGGAACAACATGGTTCTACGGGCACGATATTAGTAAAGCGCTTCCCCGGCGAAAGCCGGGGCCCACCCTTCCAGCGCTCGGCAGGCGGACCGGTGGGTCCCGGCTTTCGCCGGGAAAGCGCTCTGGTGGCGGTTTCATCCAGGATGGGTCGGCCGGCCCAGACCGGTGGGTGACTCGCACGGGAAGACATCGCCGCCGAGCACGGTCGCTCAGACCCGGATGTCCTTCAGCGCCTCGGGTGCCACCGCCAGCGGGTCCTCGTCGAGGACCGCGAAATCAGCGAACTTGCCGACATCGATGCTGCCGACCAGGTGATCGAGCTTCAGGGTGAAGGCGGGGCCGAGGGTGATCGCATGCAATGCCTCGGCAACGCCGATCCGCTCGCCCTCGCCGAGCCGGCGGCCCGAGGCGCTCAACCGGTTGACCGCACACCACGCGGTGAACAGCGGTCCCAGCGGGGTCACCGGTGCGTCGCAGTGGATGGCGAGCGGCACGCCGACCCGCAAGGCCGTGCCGCAGGCGTCGAGCCGGGCAACACGCGCCGGGCCCATCGTCAGATCGCAATGCTGGTCGCCCCAATAATAGAGGTGGTTGGCAAACAGGTCGACGCACATGCCGAGCGCCTTCATGCGCCGGAACAGCGCTTCGTCCACCATCTGGCAGTGCTGCAAGGTATAGCGGTGATCCGGGCGCGGTATCGTCGCCAGCGACCGTTCGACCGCCTCGATCGCGAGCTCGCTCGCCTCGTCGCCGTTGGTGTGCATGTGCAGCTGCGCACCGGCGCGGTGCCAGGTCTCGACGACCTGCGGCAATTCGTTGGGTGCCACATACCACAGCCCGTTCGGCGCGCCGTTGTGGTAGCCGGGCCAGCGCAGCCGCGCCGTGAACCCCTGGATCGAGCCGTCGACGACGAGCTTGACGAGGCCGAAATACAGCTTGTCACCGCCGATGCGGCGCAGTTCCTCGAGGCGTGCGACACTGTCGGCAAGCGGCCGCGCACGCGAGGCGAGCGCCGGAACGACGCGCAATGGGAATGCCGGATCGGCGGTGACCTGGCGCAGCACCGCCACGGTGTCGTCGGTAAGGTCGTTGTGCAGGTCGGTCGCGGTGGTGACTCCAGCGCGGCGGGCGACCTCGGCGAAGCGGCGCAAATCGTCGGCGTCGAGGGGCGCGGCTGGCGAGAAAGCCGCCGACCACCCGCGCGGCGCGCTGCATCAGCACCGGCCCTTGCAGCTCGCCGGCATCGTCGCGAACCAGCCCGTCGAGATTGAAGTCACGATTATAGCCGGTGCGGTCGAGCACGACGCCATTGGCGTTCATGATATGGCCGGAGGCATGCAGGATTAGCACCGGGCGCCGCGTCGAGACTCGGTCGAGATCACCGCGGTTCATGCGCCGTCCGCCGAAGAAGATCGGGTCGAACCCCCAGCCGGAGACCGGCGCGTCGGCGTCGGTCATCCTCTTCTCGTGCTGCCGCAGCCGCTCGACGACGCTATCGATGCTTTTGAGACCCGGCCACATCCGGCCGTCCGGTCCGCGCCGGTCGAAGAAGCCGAGGTAGGGGTCGCGCCACAGGGCGCCTTCGAACAGATGGCAATGACCCTCGACAAAGCCGGGCATGATGAACTTGTCGGCAAACCGGCCGTCGATCTCGGCATCGGCAAAACGCCCGACAGCATCAGCGTCGCCATACCCCAGAATTCGACGGTCGCGCACCGCGACATGCGTCGTCGACGGCAGCGACGGGTTCATCGTGATGATGCGGCGGGCGACGAAGACGCAGGTGCGGGACGACATGCCGAACTTCTCCTCGGAATGCGGCAGCGGCAAGTTGTGCCGATTGCCGGCAACTTGGGTCAACAGGTCGTCTGACTCCTCCTTGACCAGAAATGCGAAGGGAAGCCGCATTGGCTGGATCAGAGCCCCGCAAGCGCCCTTTACCGGCGGTCTGGCGGGTGGTCTTTATTTGATACGATGGTAACATTATTTAGAGGGGTATCGTTACACGATCATGGCTGCTGCTCACGTACAAAGTTCCCCCTGAACCGGCGGCGAAGCGGATTGCGCTTTGGCGCCGCCTCAAGGGCATGGGTGGGATCTATTTGCAGAACGGCGTCTGCCTGCTGCCGAAGACCGACGATCACATGCGACGCCTGAAGATGCTCGAGAACGACGTCGCCGAGATGGGCGGCGAGGCGGTGATCCTCGAGACCGCGGCACTCGATAAGACGCAGGAAGAGAAGGTCGTTGCCCGCTTCAAAGCCGATCGCGACGACGCCTATCGCGAATTGATCGACAAGTGCGACGACTTCGAGAGCGAGATCGCCAAGGAGACGGCCGCCGAGCACTTCACCTACGCCGAGCTCGAGGAGAATGACGTGGATTTGAAAAAGCTTCAGGACTGGCTCGCGAAAATCGGCAGGCTCGATTTCTACGGCGGTGGCCTCGCCGAGGAGGCCGCTGAACGGCTGCAGCGATGCACGGCCCTGCTCGATGCTTACGCTCAGCGCGTCTTCAACGCGCATGACGAGAACCGCTGAGGAAAGGAGCCCCGATGTCGAGCTGGTCCGCCGCGGCGCCCGCGATTAGCGCAGCCTTCCTGGCTTCGAGCGTCGAGGTCGTCGAGGCCTTCACGATCGTGCTTGCCGCGGCAACCCTTCGTGGGTGGCGTCCCGCCGCCCTCGGCACCGCGGCAGGCCTTGCTTTGCTGGCCGGGGGCATCGTCGTGCTGGGGCCGCTTCTCGACCGCGTTCCGATCGATCTGCTGCAGCTGGTCATCGGTATCCTGCTCCTGCTGTTCGGCATGACGTGGCTGAGGAAAGCCTCGTTGCGCGCCGCCGGGGTGATCCCTCTGCACGACGAGGATGCGGCCTTCGCCAGGGAGGTGGCTCAGCTGGAGGCGGCAGCCCGCCGGCGTCGAACCCGGCTCGATTGGGTCGCGGGCATGATGGCCTTTAAAGGGGTCGTGCTCGAAGGGCTGGAAGTCGCATTCATCGTGATCGCCGTCGGTGCCGGGCGAGGGCTTCTGGTTCCGGCCAGTCTCGGGGCGCTTGCCGCCTGTGCGCTGGTTCTGCTCGTCGGTGCGGTCGTCCACCGCCCCTTGTCACGGGTGCCGGAGAACACGCTCAAGTTCGGCGTCGGGGTCATGCTGTCCGCTTTCGGCGTGTTCTGGACCGGTGAGGGACTGGGGGTCGCCTGGCCGGGTCAGGACCTCGCCCTGCTCCCGTTCGCCGGGCTGTTTTTGGGCGCGGGATTCTTGGGCTCGCTGATCGCGCGCCGACCGAGCATGGAGATCGTACAATGACGATGCTCAAGGAAATTGGCGCCGAGCTCGTCGCGATGTTCCTCGGCGACGCCCGGCTCAGCCTGACGGTTTTGTGCGTGGTCGCCGGCGCGGCGGCGCTGATTCGATTTGCCGACGTCGATCCGCTCGCAGCCGGAGGACTCCTCCTCGTCGGTTGCCTTGTTGTTTTAATCGAAAGCGTGCGCCGATCACCTCGGCTATAGCGATAATTAACCTTCCGGCGATCATTTTCGCCGATCATCGTCATCTGGCGACACCGTCGCAGCATCGGATCTGGCTCCGGGTTGAGCTCGGTTCAGCCGGGTCGTTCGTTCGGCCCCCTGTTAACCCGATTCGGCCCCCTGCAAGCCGCCGAAAATCTCCCTGTTGGCCGGATCCGAATACTGAATTGCAAGTGGTTGATCCACGACGCTTATCGACGACACGACCGGCCGATTTTGGGGCCCGAATTCGATTTCTCCCCGGTATTCGACCCGCTAACAGGGTGGCGAGAGCAAGCCGGCTCGTCCCGTCCTGGCCGCTGATCGTCGGGCTCGCCGCCTTCGTTCGGGCGCTCGCTCAGCCGCGAGCGCTGCTCAACGACCCCGACACTTATCTTCATGTCGCTGCGGGTCGCTGGATGCTCGCCCACGGGTCACTTCCGGTACACGACCCGTTCTCCCACACGCTCGCCGGTGCGACCTGGGTGCCGCAGGAATGGCTGGCCGAGATCATCCTGGCGGCCGTCTATGCCATGGCCGGGTGGAGCGGGTTGGTGTTGCTGACGGCCGGGGCCTTTGCGGCGAGCCTAGCTCTCCTGTCTCGCTTTTTGCTGCGCTATGCCGAACCTTTCTCGACGCTGATCGCAGTGACCCTCGGCGCAGCTCTGGTTCTGGGCCATCTTCTGGTGCGGCCCCACCTCCTCGCCCTGCCACTCCTGGTGCTGTGGTCGGGCGGTCTGTTTGCCGCGCGCGACAGCGGGTCTGCGCCCCCCTTCCGCCTGGTGCCGGTCATGGCGCTATGGGCCAATCTGCACGGCAGCTTCATGTTCGGGCTGGGCTTGGCGCTGTTCCTCGGGGCCGAGGCGATGCTGGCACCGGGACGCCGCGCGTTCGAAGCGAGGCGCTGGGGCGGCTTCGGCGTGCTCGCGATCGCCGCCGCGCTGGTTACGCCCAACGGCATTGCCGGGTTCCTCGAGCCGTTCCGGCTGATGGCGATGCCGGCGCTGCAAGCCGCCTTCAGCGAGTGGCTGAGCCCGAACTTCCAAGAGTTCCAGCCCTTGGAGATATGGCTGCTCGGGATCATCGCTCTGGGCTTCACAACCGGCGCCAATTTGCCGTTGTCGCGACTGCTGCTCATGTTGGCGCTGTGTCACATGGCGCTCGGTCATGTTCGGCATGCCGAGCTTCTCGGCCTCGTTGGACCGCTCGTCGTCGCCGCTTCGCTCGGCCCGCAAATCGCCGCCAGGATCGGGCTGGCGCCGATGTCGGCGTTCGGCCGGGCCGCCGCCCGACTCGCCACGCCGGCCGCGGCGCCGGCCGTCGCCCTGATCTGGACGATCGCCCTCGCTGTCAGCCTGCCGTTGCTGTTGCATCCGATCCAACGTGGCGACGATCCGGTGACCCCGGCGAGCGCGCTCGCCGCCGCTGCGCGGATGGGGCTCGATGGGCCGGTGTTCAACAGCGAGAGCTTTGGCGGTTATCTGATCTTCAGCGGCGTCCCGACCTTCATCGACGGCCGCGCCGAGCT
>DATEQL010000430.1:0-6721 GCA_035272665.1 Allostellaceae bacterium | reverse complement strand
ATCATCGGCATCGGCCGGCGCATCCGTCGGGTGTCGGCCAATACCCAGGAGGAGATCGGCCAGCTGACCACATTATTGAGCCAAACTTTTCAGGGCGCCCGCCATGTCAAAGCCTACGGCATGGAGGATTACGAGGAGCGTCGGGCCACCGGTCTCTTTGAGCGCCTGTTCGCGCTGATCGACCGCGCCAGCCGGACGCGCTCGCGGGCCTCGCCGATGATGGAGACACTCGGCGGCACCGCCATCGCGGTCGTAATCCTGTACGGCGGTCATCAGGTGATCACCGGAGCCCGCACCCCCGGTGCGCTGTTTTCGTTCATCACGGCGCTGCTGCTCGCTTATCAGCCGCTGAAGAGCCTCGCCAATTTGAACGCGTCGTTGCAGGAGGGCCTCGCTGCCGCCCAGCGGGTCTTCGAGGTGCTCGATGTCGAGCCGTCGATCCGCGACATGCCGGGTGCCCGGCCTCTGCGCGTCGCCGACGGCGAGATCCGCTTCGAGGGTGTCCGCTTTGGCTACGCCCCCGGGGCCGTGGCGCTCGACGGTGTCTCGCTGACGGTCCCGGCGGGTAGCACGCTTGCGCTCGTCGGCCCGTCGGGTGCGGGAAAATCAACGATACTCAACCTGATCCCCCGGTTCTTCGATGTGGATGAGGGAAGCATCGCGATCGACGGGCAGGATATCCGCTCGGTGACGCTGGCCTCGTTGCGCGGGGCGATCGCGCTCGTTGCGCAGGAGGTCAGCCTGTTCGACGACACGGTCCGCGCCAACATCGCCTATGGACGGTTCGGCGCCTCGTCGGCCGAGATCGAGGCAGCGGCGCGGGCAGCCGCCGCCGACGGGTTTATTCGAGAGCTGCCGCGAGGTTATGATACCTTGGTTGGCGAGCACGGCGTCCGCCTCTCCGGCGGCCAGCGCCAGCGTGTCGCGATTGCGCGGGCGATGCTGAAGGACGCGCCGATCTTGCTGCTCGACGAAGCAACCTCGGCCCTCGACAGCGAATCGGAACGGCAGGTTCAGGCGGCCTTGCGGGCGCTGATACGCGGGCGTACGACCTTGGTGATCGCCCACCGACTGTCGACGATTCAGGGGGCCGACCTGATTTGCGTCGTCGATCGCGGCCGCATCGTCGAGATCGGCCGACACGCCGAGCTGCTCGCTCGCGACGGGTTTTATGCCCGGCTCCATGCGATGCAATTCGCTGAAGAGAGCGAGGTCACGGCAGAGCCGCCTCGCGCAGTGACGGCGTGAGGTGTAATTGATCAAGCCGCGCGCCTGGAGGCGTTTTCTCCGCAGCGATCTGCTTCGGCGGATCGCGTGCTGGGTCACCCATTGCTACATTCGGTTCGTCTATCTGACCAATCACTGGAGCGTCGAGGGTGGCGAACGGCCGCGCGGCCTGACGCGCGAAGGTCGGTCGTTCATCGTCGCGTTCTGGCACGGGCGGCTGCTGATGATGCCCCTGGCATGGCACCGCATGACGTCGTTTCACATGCTGATATCGGCGCATCGTGACGGGCGGATCATCGCCGGGGCGATGACCTATTTCGGTATCGAGACGATCGCCGGCTCGACCAGCCGCGGCGGGTCGTCGGCTCTGCGTGCGATGCTGAACCGGCTGAAAGAGGGCGGCTGCGTCGGCATTACGCCGGATGGCCCGCGCGGCCCGGCGATGACCGTGAGCGTCGGGATCATCAATATCGCCCGGCTCGCTCGGGTGCCTATCCTTCCTCTGGTCTACGCCACGAGCCGTCGGCGCGTGCTCGCAACCTGGGACCGCTTTCACCTCGCCTTGCCGTTCGGGCGCGGTGTGTATTTGTGGGGTGAGCCGATTGAGATCGCTGGCGAGCTCGATGAGGCGGGATTGGAAAATGTCCGGTGCCTCCTCGAGACCCGAATGGTCGAAATGGTCCGCGAAGCCGATCGCCGCGTCGGCCACGAAACATCATCCGCGCTGATTGCCGCCGACAGTGGCAGGGCGGCGAGGCGGGCCGCGGGAGATTGATGCTTCCACCGCTCTATCGCGCGCTGAGTTGGCCGTTGGCGCCGTTGGTGACCGCTTACCTGAAGCGGCGGCGTCTGCGTGGTAAGGAGGACGCCCTCCGCTTTCGCGAGCGCCAAGGGTTCCCCGGCACAGTCCGGCCGCTGGGGCCGCTTGTCTGGATCCATGCGGCCAGCGTCGGCGAGGCAACCGCGATGCTGGCGCTGATCGAACGTCTGTTGCAGGCACGGCCTGCGCTCGAGATCCTCGTCACCACCGGAACAGTCGCCTCGGCCCATCTCCTCGAAACGCGGCTGCCGGCGCGAGCACGACACCAATTCGTACCGGTAGATCTGCCCCGCTGGATCGCACGCTTCCTCGATCACTGGCGCCCCGATCTGGCGCTCTGGGTCGAGTCGGAGCTGTGGCCCAACCTGGTTCTGGCGACGCACGTGCGAGGCATCCCGATGGTGCTGGTCAACGGGCGGCTCTCTGCGGCCTCTTATGCGCGCTGGCAATGGTGGCCCGGGCTGATCGGTCCGATGCTCAAGGCCTTCGCGCTGTGCCTCGCGCAGGACGAGCTACAGGCCGAACGGCTCCGCCGGCTCGGTGCCCCAGAAGTTGCCACGGTCGGCGATCTCAAGGCGGCAGCCGGGACCTTGCCCGTCGACCGCTCGCAACTGGAGCAGCTGCGCCACCTGGTCGGGTCGCGCCCGCTTTGGCTCGCCGCCAGCACGCATTCCGGCGAGGAAGAGATTGCCGCGCGTGTTCATCGCCAAGTCGCGGCGAACCATCCGGGCCTCCTGACCATTATCGTCCCGCGTCATCCCGCGCGGGGCGACGCGATTCACGCGACCCTGACGGCGCGCGGATTGCGTGTCGCCCGGCGCCGCCGCGGCGAGCCGATAACCGACAAAACGGATGTCTATCTCGCCGACACGATGGGTGAACTCGGACTATTCTACAGTCTAGCCGGGATCGCCTTCGTCGGCGGATCGCTCGTCGCCAAGGGCGGCCACAACCCATTCGAGGCGGCCCGGCTCGACTGCGCCGTGCTACATGGGCCTGATATCCGCAACTGCACCGGCATGGCGACCGAATTGGCCGCTGTCGGTGCCGCTCAAACCGTGTCGGACGCCGACGGGCTCGCGCGAGCGGTATCGGCGCTTCTCGACGACTGCCGGCTCAGGGGCGAGCGCGCGGCCGCAGGCAAGCGCGTCGCCGTTGCCAGCCTGGGCATACTCGACACCGTGCTGATGCGTCTTGGCCCGTGGCTCGATCCGCTTGCGCCGGTAGAGAGCGTTGGGGACCTGACGCCGTGCTGTCGAATCTGAATGCGCACCGCCCCTATCTTCTGGGAAAAGCCTCCCGGCCTCCTCACCGGTCTGCTGTTGCCAGTCGGTGCGGCTTGGGATGCCGCCGGGCGATTGCGTCGGGTGCTGACCCGTTCCTATCGCGCTCCGGTACCGGTGGTGTGTGTCGGCAATCTCGTCGCCGGGGGTGCGGGAAAGACCCCGGTGGCGCTCGCACTGTCTGATTGGCTCCGAGAACGCGGCGTCGCCGTGCATGTGGTGACGCGTGGTCATGGCGGCGGCCTGCAGGGCCCGGTTCAGGTGGATCGTACCTGCCACGATGCACTGGCGGTCGGCGACGAGGCGCTGCTGCACGCGGCGCACGCACCGTGCTGGATCGCCCGCGACCGCGCCGCCGGCGTTGGCGCCGCGGTCGCGGCTGGCGCCAGCGCGATCCTGCTCGATGACGGTTTTCAAAATCCGAGGATCGCCAAAACGCTTGCGTTGATCGTCGTCGATGCTGCCTACGGCTTCGGCAATGGGCGAGTGATCCCGGCGGGGCCGCTGCGCGAGAACCTTCGCGGCGGCCTCGCCCGCGCCGATGCCGTCGTGCTGCTCGCCGCCGAGGGAAATGCGGGCAGCGACGCCGAGTGGATGCGAATTGCCGGCGGGCTGCCGGTTCTGCCCGCCGCGCTGGAGCCGATCTGCGGAGAGCGGCTGGCCGGCGCGCGCCTCTTGGCCTTCGCCGGGATCGGGCGTCCGGAGAAATTCTTTGCGACGCTGCGAGCACTCGGCGCCGGCCTCGTCGGCGCGCGGGCGTTTCCTGACCACCACTCCTTCCGCGCCGTGGAGCTCGAAGGGCTGCGCCGGGACGCGGAGCGCGCAGGGGCGCGTCTGATCACGACGGCCAAAGACATCGTACGGGTGCCGTCGGCCCAACGCGCCGGCATCGAGGTCCTCGAGGTCCAAATCCGCTGGCCCGACCCCAGCGCGCTCGCCCGGCTTTTCGGGTCCGTGGTGCGATCAGTCCATGGCGATGGACGCGAGCTGGCCGAACACCTCGGCTAAGGCGGCCCGGCCGACCCATCGCCTGGAGGCCTGGGGAGCGGCGCTGTTGTTCGGCGCCTTTGCAATATTGCCGCTCGATCGCGCCTCTACGCTCGGCGGCGCAATGGGGCGCCTGATCGGCCCTTTTCTCGGTGTCTCCAATCGCGCCCGGCGCAATATCAAATCTGCTTTTCCGGAGCTTTCGGAGAGCGAGATCGCGAAGATCATTGCCGGCATGTGGGACAACCTCGGCCGCGTCGCCGCCGAATACCCGCATCTCAGGAGAATACGCGTCTTCGAACCGGAGGGGCGGGTCGAGACGCGCGGCTTCGAGTACGTGGACCGGGCGGTCGCGGCAGGGCGCCGGATGATCATCTTTTCCGGCCATCTCGCCAATTGGGAGATCGGCATGCTCGCCGCGGTCCAGTACGGGATCTCGGTCGCCCAGATCTACCGCGCCGCCAACAATCCGCTGGTCGACCGCACGATCACCCGGTTCCGTGGCGATGCCGGCGAGCTGATCCCGAAGGGTGCGGTCGCGGCACGGCGGGCGATCGCTACGCTGCGCCGTGGCGCGCATCTGACGATGCTGGCCGACCAGAAGATGAATGACGGCATCCCGGTGCCGTTCTTTGGGCGCCCGGCGATGACCACCTCAGCCCTCGCCGCTCTGGCGCTTCGCTTCAGCTGCGATGTGCTGCCGGCCCGGGTCGAGCGACTCGGCGGCGCGCATTTCCGGCTAACGGTGTTCCCGCCCCTGCCCTTGCCGCACAGCGGCGATTCGCACGCCGACGCCGCGGCCCTGATGGCCCAGGTCAACGCGATCTTGGAAGCGTGGATCCGCGATCGTCCCGAGCAGTGGTTCTGGGTGCACCGCCGCTGGCCGGATTAGTCTCGCCGAACGGTCGTCAGGGAGTTACCCGCCTTTCCTCTACCACGACAGTTTCGATGATGGCTTCTTGTTCGTACATCCAGCGGGCCAACAACCCGGCGATCACCGCGCCGATGATAGGTGCGATCCAGAACAGCCAGAGCTGGGCGATATATTCGCCGCCGGCGAATAGAGCCGGCCCGGTGCTGCGTGCCGGGTTGACCGAGGTGTTGGTGACCGGAATCGACACGAGATGAATCAAGGTCAGGGTGAGGCCGATAGGGATACCTGCAAAGCCCGCAGCCGCCCCCTTCGACGTGGTGCCGATGATCACGAAGAGGAAGAAGAAGGTCATCACCACTTCGGATATGAAGCAGCTGCCGAGAGCGTATTTGCCGGGGCTGAGATCGCCGTAGCCGTTGGCGGCAAACCCACCGGCGACCCAGCCGGGCTTGCCCGACGCAATCAGCCACAATACCAGCGCGGCGACGATCGCGCCGATGACTTGGGCGACGATGTAGGGAATGACGTACCGATTGGGGCAGCGCCCGGCGCTCCACAAGCCAACGGTGACCGCAGGGTTGAAGTGGCCGCCCGAAATGTGACCCACGGCATAGGCCATCGTCAGCACGGTCAGCCCGAACGCGAAGGCAACGCCCAGAAAGCCAATCCCGAAGCCTGGAAAGCCCGCAGCCAATACCGCGGCGCCGCAGCCGCCCAGTACCAGCCATAACGTTCCGAAGAACTCGGCCAAAACCCGCCGCGACATGTCGATTTCCATCGGTCTCCTCCCGCGTTAACGAATTATACGCTAACGGTTGAGAACGAAACGCTCAAGAACCTTAATCGCGCGGGGGGCCACTGTTACGCCGATCAAGGTGAAAATCACGAACATATGGCAGTCCAGCCAACGCGACAGGATCGGCATCATCGGATGGAAGGGCGTCACCTGGGTGAGAATCTTACATCGAAAACAACATCTTAGCGGCGCTGCTACCTGTGGAGACGGCCCCATCACATGCCAAGCAGGCGGCTGAGGAGGTTGAATCTCAAGATGTCTGCTGGTTAGGCCGGACTAGTCAATAGCCCGACTGTCGCAGTGAAGAAGATCAGAATCATCGCGAGAGCGATTAAGCCCCGCCAGCCTTTACCGCGGAAATGACTTCTACCGATCCGGAAATCGTAATCGATAAGCACGGCGGAGGGTCGCCCTACCAGCATTTCGAATAGTCGCAATTGGTGCACTGATCGCAGCCCTCGATACGAATCAACGCGGCTTGGCCGCATTTCGGGCATTGCGCCAAGCCGACAGGACGCGATCGCTGGTCGGTGAGCAGCGCGTCGCCAGCGGCGGCCACTTTCTGATCCGTCATTGCCGTTCGTTGCTGCCTCGCCGGCAGAAAGCCGATCTCGATCATGTGGCGCTCGATGACGTCGCCGATCGCCGCCAATAGCGAGGGAACGTATTTGCCGTCCATCCAGGCACCACCGCGGGGGTCGAAGACTGCCTTCATCTCCTCGACCACAAAGGAG
>DATEQL010000429.1:0-4136 GCA_035272665.1 Allostellaceae bacterium | reverse complement strand
CTTTGCAAGACCTTGTCGAGAGAGGAGCAATTAGAATGGCACGCGACGGCGACCTCCCATCATCGGCCCCGATCACCGAGCGGATCCTGGAGATCCGTGATCGCTGGCACACCAAACGGCACCCCTTCTTCCTCGCCTTCGGCGAAGGAAAGCTGCCGCTCAGAGCCCTGGGACGCTACCAGGCGCTGCATTACCATTTCGTCTCAAAGGCATTGGCGAGCTTCGGACTGCTCTATGCGCGCGGTTACCAGTTCGAAGACGTGCGCAAGATGATCGCCGAGAACATCGCCGAAGAAGAAGGTTTGAAAGCGATCCCGGAGCCGGGTCACGAGCCCCACGACCACAACGAGCTGATCCTCCGCTTTTGCCGCGCCGCGGGCTTGAGCGACGAGGAGGTGTACAGCACGAAAATGCCGCCGGCCTGGTGGGCGCGCTCGCTCTACATGTACCACACGACCGCGACCGAGCCAGTCGGCGTCATCCTGGCGATGCAGACGACGCAAGAGGGCCAGATGCCGGGGTTGATCGGCGAGGTCCTGCTGCCCGCCTTTGAGAAGCATTACGGCTTCAAGCGCACCGCACGCGAGATCGAGTTCTTTACCGAACACGACGCCGCCGATGTCGAGCACAGCCGCCGCCAGATCGAGTTATGCGGCCGGCACCTCGAGACGCCGCAGTTCGAAGCCCGCGCCCTGCAAGTTGCCGAGGAGATCTGCCAATTGCGCTGGGCGTCGATTTCCGAGCTCTACCGCTCAGAGGTGCTCGGCGAAAAGGAGATCCTGCCGCCCGGCGTCGGGTAATCAGCCTATAATCTCGAGGACTTAGCCGGTCTCATTGAGGCGACCCGGAAGAATTGAACCGCGAGCGCGCGGGCTCAGCTTGACTCTGGCGCGGGTCGCAGCGGCACTCTGCACGGCCTCCCGATCGGCAGCTTCCTTGGCCAGCCGAAGCGCCCGCAGGCGTGCGGTCTTCGCGGCCTCAATCGCCCGCGGGTCTTCGAATGTTGCCGCTGTCTCCCGTGATCGCGTCTTCATTCTGGATTACTCCTCCGCGACCCGCCGACGTCGCTTATTTCCAGCCGTTCCGTGACCGCGTCCAGGTCGCAATACCTGCGCGGCATAACGCAAAAATGTTCCTTGAATAAGTGGGGAAGATTTTCAGTTTTGCAACGAAGCTCACCGAAATCAGTTGAAATAAAACCGATAGAAAACTCCCTCTGATTCCACAATTGGGTTTTATTATTCAGATCATCACCAGACCTAGGGCGCCGGTGCCGGCGCGTCCTCGCATGGGCAAGACTGCCGCAGACACTTGATCATGGAAGATTACGCGAGCATATTACGTACGCAGTGTTCGTGCTTCTCGGTTGACTCACGTGATCGGACCTGCGAGAGCGAACCACCGACGTGGTGGAAGCTAGTCCGGTCTTTATCCCCTGCCGACATCTGGACAGCCCTATTCGCGCGGGTCGTCTCCCAACCCGCGCAGCGCGTCCGTGCGGACGCATTGTCGGCATTCCAACACCAAGAGGGCATGACCACCTTGCTTAATCTTTCCGACCTTGGACTTTTCGCGCCTATCCTCGGCGCTCTTGCCCCGAAGGCTACACGGCGCCCACACCGATCCAGTTTCAGGCCATCCCGCCGGTGCTCGGCGGGCGCGATCTGTGCGGCATCGGACAAACCGGAACCGGCAAGACTGCCGCTTTCGCTCTACCAATCCTCCAGCGCCTCGCGGTCGCTAAACAACGAACCGCGCCGCAAACCTGCCGCGCGCTCGTGCTGAGCCCGACGAGGGAGTTGGCGAGCCAAATTGCCGCGAGCTTTCGCGCCTACGGCACGGGGATGCCTCTATCGACGGCGGTGGTGTTCGGCGGCGTACCGATCGGGCCGCAGCGGCAGAAACTGATGCGCGGCATCGACATTCTCGTCGCCACACCGGGGCGCCTGCTCGATCTGACCGACACGCGGTCGCTGACCCTGTCGAGCGTTCAGGTCTTGGTTCTCGACGAGGCCGACCGGATGCTCGACCTCGGCTTTATCCATGCGCTAAAGCGAATCGTGAAGCTGGTGCCGCGACAGCGACAAACACTGCTCTTTTCGGCGACGATGCCGCGGCCCATCGCCGCCCTGGCGGAAGACTATCTCAACGACCCGGTCAAGGTGGTCGTCACGCCTCCGGCGACGACGGTTGAGCGCGTCGAACAGAAGGTGGTCTTCGTGCCGAGTGATCGGAAGCGGGATTTGCTTACGACGTTCCTGCGCGATCCTGTCTTCGCGCGCGTGCTCGTCTTTACTCGGACAAAGCACGGCGCTGATCGAGTCGTGCGTCACCTGGTCGGTGCCGGCATCGAGGCGACCGCCATTCACGGCAACAAATCCCAGCCGCAGCGCGAACGAGCGCTCGCCGGCTTTCGCGACGGCCAGCCCCGCGTGCTCGTCGCCACCGACATCGCCGCCCGCGGCATCGATGTCGACAGCGTATCCCACGTGATCAATTTCGAATTGCCGAACGTGCCTGAAGACTACGTGCACCGTGTCGGTCGAACCGCACGGGCTGGCGCCGCAGGAATTGCTATCGCGTTCTGCAGCGATGAGGAGCGGCCCTATCTGCGTGACATCGAGAAGCTGACGCGATGCTCCCTGGGCGCCATCCCGGTCTCGCCGGCGGCTCCCGTTCCGCGTAATGGCCAGATTGAGCAGTCGGCTGAAGTAACCTCGCCCGGCACATCCGGCCTCGCATCGCGGCCGGATTCTGCCGCGATAGCCGAGCGGCCCCGGCACGACGCCGGTGGCGGGCTGCTGGCGATGGCGCTACGCGCCGCAGCGATTGGGGTCGCTTCGCGTCCGGTCTTTCTGCACACCGCCGGTCGACAACCAAGCCCAGCTCAGCGTCGCCGCGAGGCACCCCGCAGTCGTTCCCCCGCCGTTCGACTCGATGGCGCTCGCTGAGATACAATGAACAGCGCGTGACATGCTGATCGCACGCGACGGCGAAGAGCTCGTCTGTCCGAAGGGCACACTCTGCGGCCGCATGGTGCGCGACGCGAACGACCGGATCATCGACGGTGACTTTGCCATGCTTGAAACCAGCGTTTCGCCCGACGGCCAGCGTTACGTCTGTACTTGCTGTGAGCGGGCGGTAGCGGTGCGGGAGCATTTTCGCTGGAGAGTTCATCTCCGCCGCGGGTGGATCCGGTAGTGCCTCAGATGGACCAAATCCTTTCCAGGACCAGGGCGTTCCAGGCGCCGATATTGGCGCGCAGCCTCGGACAGATCGCGACGTCGTTCGGCGGGTTTTTCGCTACCTGCACTGCAATGTACCTCTGCCTAGCCCTTTCGCTTTGGGTCACGCTGCCGATGTCGGCGCTCGCCGCCGGGTTTCTCGTCCGCATTTTCATCATCCAGCATGATTGCGGACACGGCTCGTTCTTCAAATCCCGATGGGCAAACGATTTGATCGGCAGGCTGTGCGGTCTAGTGACCATGACCCCCTATGCCTTCTGGCGTCGGCAGCATGCCAGGCACCACGGATCCTGGAACAATCTCGACAATCGCGCGGCAAGTGGGCTGGATATCTACTCGTCGTGCATGACGGTCGCGGAATACCGGGCCCTCGGACCATGGCGTAGATGCGTGGTCCGCCTCGCCAATCATCCGATTGTCGCCAACCTGTTGCTGCCGCCCTTAGTGTTTATCATCCTCTATCGGGTGCCGTTCGATGCGGCCAAGGGATGGCGCCGCGAGCGACGTGGGGTTTACCTGACCAACCTTGCCTTGGCCGTGATTATCGGCGGCTTGGGTCTCGCTCTCGGCTACGGCCGCGTCGCCGCGGTCCAGCTGCCGATCATGGTAATCGCCTCAATCGTCGGCGTCTGGCTGTTCTCGATCCAACACCGCTTTGAGCATGCGACGTGGATGCCGGACGCAAGCTGGAGTTTTGCCGCGGCCTCCCTCGGAGGCGCTTCCCATCTTCGCTTACCGCGCTTCCTCCAGTGGTTTACCGGCAATATCGGCTTTCACCACGTGCATCATGTAGACCCGCGGATCCCGAATTATCGGCTCGAGGAATGCCACAACGCCGATGCCCGGTTTCAATCGGCGTCAACGCTTACGCTGTACACGGCGCTGCAGGCC
>DATEQL010000428.1:0-6850 GCA_035272665.1 Allostellaceae bacterium | reverse complement strand
GCTAGCCAGAGTGCGGTCTTGCCGCCGAACGAGGTTCCCATCAGGTTGAAGCTGTCGATTCCGAGCTTCGCGGCTGCTTTTGCCATCGTCGCGGCGAGTTCGGGCATATTCCGCGTCCGGGTATTTTCCGGCGACTGGCCGAACCCGGGCATCTCGAACGCGATCACGCGGAACTGCCGGCTCAACAGATCGTGACCCGGCGTCAGGCGCAACCCGCCGGCGCCGTGCAGATGCACGAGGGGTACCCCGTGCCCTGCCTCCATATAGCGGATGCGAAACCCGTCGGCCTCGACATGGCCTTCCTTGAACGCCGTGCCCGGCACCGATCCGTCTTTTTCCTGCACCACGTTCAGGATCCTTTACCGCTTTCGTAGGGTTCTGTTTAGTCGGCATCGCCGGCCGCGGGAAGAGCGGATCAACCACGCCTTGATCGCCGGCATGAGCTCCCGGGCGAACATCTCCATCGAACGGCGGACCGCGCTCGTGTCGATTCCAGGCTGGTGAAAATTGAGACTGAGGTGGGTCAGCCGCTTGTCCCGGTATAGGGCGAGCGCCCGACCCACTTCGTCCGGCGTCCCGACCACGAATGGGGACCCGCGATGACCCGATGCCCGGCACGTTGCGGAATTCGCCGATCGGCGGAAGATCGTTCAGCACGCCGGCTGCGGAGGTCGCCGATTGAAGGTCGACCCGGCTCCGGTAGAAGCGGAGCACCTGGTGCAGGCCGGCCTCCGCCTCGTCCCAGGCTTTCTCGCGCGTCTCGGCGAGGTGGACGCGGACCGGGATCGAAGCGACTTGGCGCTTCGAACGGTCGTGGCCGAACTGGCGCAGCAGCTCCTCGTATTTGCCGTGGCCGCGCCCAGCCCCCGCCGCCAGGTGATAGCCGCGCCGCGCGGTCCAGGCCACACTCTGGTCGCCCATCGAGGCCACCCAGATCGGCGGGCCGGGTTTCTGCACCGGGGCCGTCGTCATGCGGACATCGGGGAAATCGTAGTATTTGCCCTTGTGGCTGAACGCCTCTCCAGCGAAGCAGCGCTCGATGATCCTCAGCGCCTCGAAGGTCCGCCCGAGCCGTTCGTTGAACGGGATGCCGAAGCTATGGAACTCCTCCGCGGCCGAGCCGACGCCGACCGGCAGATCGACCCGGCCGCCCGAGATGTTGTCGAGAACCGCGATGTCCTCGGCGACCCGCACAGGGTTGTGCAAGGGCAGAAGCAGCACATAGGTACCGATGCGAACCCGCTCGGTGCGCGCCGCCACCGCGGCCAGAAACGTGATCGGCGACGGGTTCCACGCGTCTTCCGCGAAGTGGTGTTCGCTCGCCCAGACATTGTCGAAGGCGAGCTCTTCGGCGAGCACCGCCTCCTCCAGGTGGTCCCTATAGAGGTCCTGCAGCGGCCGCGGACGGCTCGGCAGCTGGCGGATCCCCATCGTGACGACTAGCCGCATGCCCGCTACTTCTCGCCCCCGCTGTGCCCCTAACCCTCCCGCTTCGCGGGCCCCTCCCTCTCCCCGCTGACACGGGGCGAGGGGATTTGCGGCCGGCTGCTCCCTCGCCCCGCTTGCGGGGAGAGGGTGGGGTGAGGGGCAATCTAGCGCCCTAAATCTCGCGGATCCGCGGCAGCACCTTCTTCCCAAACAGTTCGAGCGAGCGCATCAGGAAGCTCAGGTCACCGGAAGCCGGGATCTGGAACATCAGGTCGATGACACCAGCGCCGGCCTCGGCGCGGCAGCGCTTGATCTGCTCGACAACCGTATCCGGCCCGCCGAAGAAGTTCGTCGCAAGCGCGCCGCCGACATTCGGCGTCCGCGCTTCGCCTGCGATGTTACGGGAATCGAGCTGCAGCAGGGCATCGCGAACCCTGGCGCGCGGCGCAAAAGCTCTCCGTGCACCGCGTGCAGCTTCCAGCAACTCCTGGGCTTGCTCGTCGGTCTCGGCCAACAGGATGTTCGCCCGGTAGATGATCTGCTCCGGCGCCGGCTGCCAGCCGTAACCCGCGCACGTGTCACGGTAATAGTGGATTACCTTGGCGACGACCTCGAACGGCGCGTAGGAGACGCCGAGGCCGAGGTGATGGCGTGCGGCGAACTCGCAGGATTCGCGGCTGGATCCCAGGGCATAGGTCGGCGGATGGGGCTGCTGCGCGGGACGCGGCCAGACCGAGACGGTGCGGAAATGGAAATGACGGCCCTGCCAGCCGAAGGGCTGCGGCTCGGTCCACGCCTTGAGGATCAGCTCCATCCCCTCGGTGGTGCGCGCCCGCGCCTCGGCCGGGTTGAGGCCGAAGGTCAGGTACTCGCCGGTGATGCCGCGCAGCAGACCGACCACCAGGCGGCCCGGCATCAGATTGTCGAGCATCGCCAGGTCCTCGGCGACTTGCACCGGGTTGCTCTGCGAGACGATCGGGCCGAGCACCGCGATCTTGATCCGCTGCGCGTAGGCTGCCAGGTGTGCGGCCGAGACGATCGGGGCCGGGGTCAGGCGTTGCGGGGAGTAGTGGTGCTCGGAGACGCTGACCCAGTCGAAGCCGAGCGCTTCGACGTATTGCAGCCGTTCGATCATGCCGCGATAGGCCTGCGCCCCGGCTTTGCGATCATAGGCGTCGGGCGGCACCGGCCATTCGGCCGGCAATTGCCGCGGCGCCAGGTAGCGCGCGGTCTCGAAATACGAGACCTTCATGGCCTCGCCGCGGGCGATCGCGGGTTCTTGGTACGACCACGATCCGCGACAGGGTCGGGCCATGGCCGATAAGGCAGATTCCCCTGTCGGCAGTGGAAAAACGCCTTTCGGCGCCCGAAAAACCCCCTCGCAACGTCAAAAATGACTTTCATATCAGTGTCTTGGATACATTTTGACCGAGCCTGTCGACAGTGGAATTTTGGCGCGCCGGCAGCGGAACGGCAGTGGAATTTTGGCGCGCCGGCAGCGGAACGGCAGCAGAATTCGGCAGCATTCGGTTTGGGGGCAGTAAGCCGGTCTGTTTCTGGTGACTTTAGCATAAATATCATGTGATAATTGTTATTATCATACGAACCGGTGATATGGATGCGCACTTGGCCTCCGCAAGGGGCGGCATCGCCGCTCGACAAGGGTAAGCAGCTCACACCTCGCGGATGCGCGGCAGCACCTTTTCGGCAAAGAGTTCGAGCGACTGCATGAGGCGTCCCGTGTCGGGCGCGCCGGGGTTTTGGAAGGCGAGGTCGAGCACGCCGACGCCGACCTCCTCGCGGCAGCGTTTGATCTGTTCGACGACCGTATCGGGGCTGCCGTAGAACGACGTCGGCAATACGCCGCCGACTGGCGGGGTCCGCGGCTCACCAGCGACGTTGCGCGAATCGAGCTTTAGCAGCGCGTCGCGCACCCCGGCACGCATCGGGAAAGGCGCCGGTCCCTTGCGCTGCTTTTCCAGGAGCTCCTGGGCTTCCTCGTCGGTCTCGGCGAGCAGGATATTGGCCCGATAGAGCATCTGCTCCGGGGTCGGCTCCCAGCCGTAGTGCCGGCACTCTTCGCGGTAATACCGCGTCGACTTGGCGACGACCGGGAATGGCGCGAAGGAGACGCCGAGCCCGATGTGATGGCGCGCGGCGAGTTCGCAGGATTCGCGACTCGTGCCGAGCGAATAAATCGGCGGTAGCGGCTGTTGTAATGGCCGCGGCCAGACCGACACCGTCCGGAATTGGAAGTGACGGCCCTGCCAGCCGAAAGGCTGCGGCTCGGTCCACGCCTTGAGGAACAGCTCCATGCCCTCGGTGGTGCGCTCGCGCGCTTCCGCCGGGTTGAGGCCGAAGGTCAGATATTCGTTGGTGGTCCCGCGCAACAGCCCGACGACGAGGCGCCCTTGCGCCAGATTGTCGAGCATCGCCAATTCCTCGGCGACCTGCACCGGGTTGCTCTGCGAGACGATCGGGCCGAGCACGGCGATCTTTATGTTCTTCGACCGGGCGGCGATGTAGGAGGCCGAGACCGCGGTATTCGGTGTCAGGATGCGCGGCGAATAGTGGTGCTCGGAAACGCTGACCCAATCGAAGCCCAGCTCCTCGACATATTGGACCCGGTCGACCATGCCCTGATAGGCCTGCGCGCCGGATTCGGGGTCATAGGCCGCGGGCGGCACGGGCCATTCGGCCGGCATCCCCGGCGGTACTTGGTAGCGCGCGGTTTCAAAGTATGAGACTTGCACGGCTCGACCCGCGAGATCTGGAATAAGCGGCGATCCGCCCTCCGTCGCAGCCTACGCCGCTGGTTCGCGGCCGGTCAATCTGCGAGACTAGGCCTCGGTGCTATCTGTAGAACTCGCTTGTCCCATCGGCGCTTCGGATATCGTATAACGAGCAAGGAGCGGGCGAACCTACCAGCGAGCGTGGGCCGGAGCCCTTATCTTGCAAGAAACGCTCGCGGCGCCCGATCTGCTGATGATCGAATGTGCCAACGTTCTCTGGGCGATGTGCCAACGTTCTCTGGGCGAAGGCATGGCGCGGGGCGCTCACGCGCGACCTCGCCTGCGCCGCTCTGGCGGCGCTCCAGGCGACCCCTGTCGAGCTGCTTCCAGCGGCCGGTTACGTCGCTGCCGCTCAGGCCATAGCCTTCGATCTCGATTAGTCCGTCTATGACGGCCTTTACCTCGCGGCAGCCTTCGCAGAACGAGCCACGCTGATCACCGCTGACAAAGGCTTTGCCGGGGCGGCCGCACGGCACGGTCTTTATGCGTCTGTGGTAAAGCTTCTGCTCGATTGAGAGCCGTTACATCCTGGATACCGAAGGTCAAGCTGCGGTCACGGTCAGCCTCAAGCCGAGCGCCCGCACGACTTTCAACACGGTTGCGAACTCGGGCCGACCTTCGGGCGACAGAGCCTTGTACAGGCTCTGCCGACCCATGCCGGTGCGACGGGCGATCTCCGTCATGCCCTTTGAGCGGGCGACAGCGCCCAAGGCGTGACCGATCAACTCGGGATCGCCGTCCTCGAATACAGCTTCCAGATAGGCCGCAGTATCTTCCGGCGTTTCGAGGTGGTCTTCGGTATTCCAGGGGATCGCTTTCGTTACCGTCACGACGTGCTCCTATGGGAAGCGGGCGAGCCTCAGCGCGGCTTCGATATCCAGGGTCTGGGTTCGTTTGTCGCCCCCCGCCAGCAACACGATCACCGTGCTCCACGGCGGACGAAATAAATCGCCGGGGTTGCCCAGTGACAGACGATCAATTCGCATCTGGATCCGCGCCCTGGCGCGGCGGTCTCGCAAATTCCGAAACCAAGCCGCGAAGGTCTTGGTCTGGCGGATTTCGATCGCCAGCCATATGTCTCCCCTAGCAGCCTGTCGGACTGGAGTTTGCATGACGGTGCCGCCCAAGTGGGACGGCGCCAGCAGCAATCGCGCGATATGCCCGCCCGCGGGCGCAAATCGTGCGGCTGGGGTATACTTCAAATCCATCATGGCATCGAAGGCACACATAATGCCGAAAGCACAGATACGAGGCGGCAAGCTGACGATCAGGATCCCGGAGGAAATCCGGGACGAGATCGATCTGCATGATGGAGAGGAAGTCGAGGTGAGCACCGAAGGCAGCCGGATCGTTCTGACGCCCAAAGCTGAGCTAGCCGAGCGTCACCCGGAGATCGACGCGGCGCTTGCCGAGGGTCTCGCCGAGCTGCGCGCCGGCCGCCTTTCCCCGAAGTTCGCCACCATGCAGGAGTTCAGGGCGTGGCTGAAGACGCCGGAGGGTAAGAAATTTAGTACCACGTGAACATTCAGTTCACACCCCGCGCCACGAGAGATTACGCGGCTCTGCCATCCCGACTCAAACGAGCTGTCGATAAGCAACTCGATCTTTTGAGAGACAGACCCGAGCACCTTCGGCATCCATCGATACAGGCCAAGAAATATATCGAAGCGGTGCACGACGTATGGCAGGGACGGGTGAACCGAAATTATCGGTTCTATTTTGAAATCGCTGGGGACACCTACCGGATTATCTGCATCATCCCGCATCCGAAATGAACAACCCCGTTCGAATCCGCCTGGTTCCCTCCCCTGCTATCCCCCTGATAGATCAATTCGGCCCCCTGATCGGCGAAAATCGGCCCCCTGTTCGTTCGAGTCGGAAACCGGCTTGTAAGTGTCTGATCAGACGGCCTTATCGGGGATAATCCGGGCAAATTCCAGCGCGGGAATCGATGATTCACCCTGTTTTCCCCGGTTTTACAGGGGTCGGCCAAATTGCTGGCGCGAGCGACGGGAGATGCCCATGAACCCGCGCGTGCGGTACACTCCGCCGGCGGGAGACGCCATGCCAGGGGGCCGGAGACCATGAAGCGAAGCGATACGCGGATACTTACTTCGCATGTCGGGAGCCTGCCGCGGCCCGACGCGCTGATCGAAATCAACCGCGCCAAGTTTGCCGGGGAGGCCTACGACGCGAGCGTTTTTGCTGAGCGGTTGTCCGCTGCGGTCGAGGAGGTGTGCCGCAAGCAGGCCGAGATCGGCATCGATGTCGTCAACGACGGCGAATACGGCAAGACGACCTCGGGTCCGATCGATTACGGCGCCTGGTCGAGCTATGCCTGGGGACGCCTCACCGGCTGGGAGCCGGGCGAGCCGGGCCGCCTCCCGGCACTCGCCGGGCGACGGGATCGGCTGAAATTTGGCGAGTTCTACCGAGAGCTCGATGCAACGAGTTTTCGCTCCTCGAGTTCGCTCGGCGGCCGGCCGCCGGTGTTCACCGGCCCGATCGCCTATGCCGGACAGCAGGCGCTGAGCGCCGACCTCGCAAACTTCAAGGCCGCCCTCGCCAAGGTCAAGGCGGAGGAGGGGTTCATCACCTCGGTGGCACCGGGAAGCTTCGCGCGCCGGCAG
>DATEQL010000427.1:0-4361 GCA_035272665.1 Allostellaceae bacterium | reverse complement strand
CCAGGCATGGAACTCCGAGGAGCCGCGCAGCGCCTGACCGGCGCGGACGCCGCCACCGCCCTTCTTGGCGTGATGGACGACGAGCACGGCAACGTCATGCCGGCGCTGCAGCTCGCGCAGGTAGGCGAGCAGCGGGGCGACCTCGCCGCTGGCGTTCTCGTCGATGCGGTGGAGACGTACGAACGGATCGAGGATAAGCAGGCGCGGCTTCAATCTGGCGACGGTCTCGGCGAGGTTGCGGCGGTCGGCATCCAGATCGAGCCGGACGGTAGGTGCGGTGATGACCTGGATGTCGAGATTGGCCAACGCCACACCGGCTGCGGCCGAGATGCCTTCGAGGCGTCGGCGCACGATGTGCAGTGCGTCCTCGGCGGCGAACAGCAGGACGCGACCGGCACGCGACACGGCGAAGCGGCGCAGACATGGGACACCGGCGGCGACCGCGACGGCGAGGTCCAAGGCCAGGAACGACTTGCAGCACTTTGGCTCGCCGCCGACGATGCCGACCGCCTGCTCGGACCACAGGCCGGTGACCAGCCAGCGATGTTCCTCCGAGCGCTCGGCGAGACGATACGCGGGTTCGACCGGAAGCAGGGTCATCGGCGCCGACCTGCGGTCTTGGGCTCGGCCACGGGTGGCGTGGCACAGGTCTCCAGGAACAGCTTCTCATCGATCTGGCGGGCCTCGCGCTCCGCTGCGACGGCGAGCAACTCGCCGGCGATGTTCATGAGCGCACGCGGGTTGCCCTGGGCGTGATCGCACAAGGTGGCGATCAGCTCCGGCGTCATCAGCTTGACGGCACCGGCCTTCTGCAGGGCGTGTACGACGTACTCCTGCAGCTCCTCTGGGCCGGTACGTTCGAGCGCGAGACGCACCCGCATGCGGCTGCCGAGCGGGAGCAGTTCCTCTGACCTGAGACGCTCCAGCAGCCGGCCGTCGCCGGCCAGCACGACGGTGAGCAGGATATGGCTGTCGAGGCGCGCGGACGACAACAGCCGCAGCTCGGCGAGCACGGCTGGCGGCATCTCCTGGGCCTCGTCGATGATCAGCACCGGTCGCGACAGAGCGGCGTCGATGTGGGTCTGCCAGCGATCACGCAGCACCTTGGCTCCTGCCCAGCGGTTGTGCGGAGCCAGCTCGACGCCGAACAGATCGCCCATCTCGCGATAGAAGTCGGAGAGGCCGGCCTGCGGGCGCGTGACGATGCCGATCTTGACGTCGCGCTGCGCGCCGAGGCGCTCGGCGAGAATGCGTAGCGTGACGGACTTGCCGGTGCCGGGGGCGCCGGTGACGAGGGCGAAGCCGCCTTCGCCGACGAGTTGCTGGACGCGCCAGCAGAACGACTCGATGCGGCGCGTCACGTGCAACGCCTCGACCGGCACGTCAGGCGCGAACGGGTTCCACTTCAGGCCGTAGAGAGCCAACATCTTCTTGTTCACGGTGTCTCTCCTTCCTCGTCCTTGGGCAGATAGGCCGGGGGCAGTCCGGTGGCGGCCTGCTGGTCGAGCATCCTGGTGAGCAACGGCGGGAGGCCGGTCGCGGGCTCGACGTCGGTGGGCATGGGCGTGGCCGATCCGTTGGCTATGGAAGACAGCGTGCGGCGCAGACCGCTGGCGTTCTGGGTCTTGTCCTGGGGATAGAGCCGGGTGAGCACCATGCCGGTGCGCTCGTCGACGAGATGGACGAGACCGAGATCCCAGCCGGCGTAGCGCACTTCGAGCCGCGTCAGATGGCGGTACCGGTTGGGGATCTCGAAGCGGCGGCCCTCGATCACGACGGTGCCGTCACTCTTCCTCTGCATGCGGTGGTCAGTGCGGGTGAAGGCGAGGCGCAGCGCATCGCTGTCGGGGCACGGCCGCGTCACGTCGGGTCCGGCGAGGAAGCGCGTGATCGGGGCTTCGCCGATCTCGGAGTGGATCTTGCGGTTGTGGTCGAACTCGGCCCAGGCTTGCGTCGCCTCGTTGAGCATGGCCAACGTGAGATCCGGTACACCCTCGAACATGGCCATCAACCGGCCCTCGACCGGTCCCCAGAATGCCTCCTGCTTGGCGTTCTGATACGGGCTGTACGGCAGCGTGGTCTGATGAAGGATGCCGAGACGGGTCAGTCCTTGGGTGATCTCGGCGGCTGTCATGGCGGCGCCGTTGTCGCTCAGCGCCGAGCGGGGCAGCCCACGCTTCTGGAAGGCTTGGCTCAGGCCGTGGGCGATGATCTCGGCGGTCTCGGCCAGATACCACTGCAGATGACAGGCGAGGCGTGACCGATCATCGAGCACGCCGAACAGGATCGGCGTCACCCACTCGCCGCGCCCGGTGAGCACCTTCTTCGATCCATGATGACAGTCCCAATGCCACAAGCTGCCAACGTACTCGGCCTCGTAGCCGCGGATCTCACGATCGGCGAGCTTGTCCTCGGCGCGATCGGCGCCGTCGGTCTGGCGTGATGTGACGCGCCGCCGCTTGTCGAGGCCATTGACCCTCATGAACCGGCGCAGCGTCGGATAGGACGGCATCGGCTTCAGCTCGGGCCTGGTCTCGGCAAGTGCGACGAGGTTGTCGTGATGGAGCTGGACGCTCCAACTTTTGTGCGCGGCGTACTGCGCGAGCACGACTTGCCGCACGGCGTCACTGATCGCGTGCTGCCGTCCGGCATTGGCGCGGACCTTGCGGCGGAGCACACCGACCGGATCGGTCCGCTCCTTCAGGGCACGGTAATACCAGTGCTCGATGGTGGAGAAGCCGAAGCGAACGGGCTCGCCGGTGGTGGGATGCCGCCATGTGCGCCCGGCCAGCCCCTCGATCGCGGCCTTCAGCTCGCCTTTGGCCGGCGGCGCCGCCAACAGCTGTCCGATGACGGAGAAGCGCAGGTGCGCCCACCGCTCGTGAACTCGGGGACCTCGTGTCTGTTGTGTCATGCCGGCGCTCCTCTTGCTGAGAGCAGCAACCGTAAAAGCAGCACCGGATGGCTCGCGACGAGCGTCCTCTGCGGATATGGAAAGGCCGTTATCGAGCGTGCATGCGGCCTCCAGTGATGGGGCCCATGAAGCGCAGCAGCGCGACGAGCCGATCGGCGTCGTCACCCGCGAAGCGCTCGATGAGCGCGGCCGGCAGCCGGCCCGGATCGACCGGCGGCATGAACGCGGCGCGAGCGACCTGCCAGAATGGTGTCGCGGTGAAGCTGTCACGCCACCATGTGCGCCACCGCTCGACGGTGCGGCGATCGACGCCGATCACCTCGGTCAGCTCCCGCATGCGCAGCGCCGTTGCGCCGTGCCGCAGGGTCGCGATCAATACCACGATCGCGGCAATATAGACCTTGGGGCCGAGGAAGCGCAGCGACGGCGGCGTCGCCCGCGACCGGCAGCCATCGACCGCGCAGCAGAAGCTGAAGCGCCGGTCGTGCTCACGCCCGAGGCGGCAGGGCCGGCCACGCGGCTTGCGCCAATAGTGAGCAGAATGAACAACGCCGTTGCATCGCTTGCACCCGGCACCCCGAGCGGTGTCGGCGAGGTCGCGATCACAGGCGAGCAGCAGCTGGTGAAATGTGGCGTCGGTCAACACGTCTCGGTACAAAGGATGCGTCCTCCTCGGCTCGTAGGTGCTGACCACAATGGCCAAGCCCGGACGCAATGATCCCTGCCCGTGCGGCAGCGGCAACAAGTACAAGAAATGCTGCCTTGCCAAGGAGGAAGCGGTCGCGCGCGAGCAGCTTGTCAAAGCCCAGGCGCCGCGCGACACGCTGCGACGCGACCAGCGCGCCGCCGCAGATCGCTTGCAGGTCACCGAGTTGACGGCAGCAGTCGCCGCCCGCCTCGCCAGGGCCGAGGAGGAAGATGCTTACGAGGACGCGCTTGATATCGCCTCCAACGCCGTAGTGGACCTGGTTCGCGCTGCCAAGCTTGACGAGGCCGAGGCGGCTGCACGCGACCTGCTCCGTCGCTTCCCCGACGTGCACGACGGCTGGGATCGCCTCGGAATGGTGCACGAGGCGCGCGGCGACAGCCGGCAGGCTGCCGACTGTTACCGCAAGGTGATCGCATTCATCAGGGACCACCCCGACGACTACGAGCCCGGCTTCGAGGAAGTGTTCGTCAAGCTCGTGGATCGCTTCGACCCGCCAACCGCAACCTGATCGCGACACCGCTGTGGTCATGCTCCACAAGGGCGCAGACCACACCACCATTGCACTGCATGATCAGCCCGCCCGCAAACCGCTCTCAAGTGGCGTGAACAGGGTTACTTCCATCACCTGACGCTCGCCGTCATCGCTGTCCCTCCATATTCGCATCATGAACGTGTAGACAGATCGAATATAAACGCAGTGAGCGGAGAACTCCTCGACCTCCTCCTGAGACACATTGG
>DATEQL010000426.1:0-3070 GCA_035272665.1 Allostellaceae bacterium | reverse complement strand
GCGTAGCCGTATTTGACGGGCCCGGGGAAGTGGCCCTCCTGGAACGGGCAGCGCATCCGCTGCCATTCGCTCTGCGGCACCTCACCGCGAAAGACGAGGGTCTCGGTGCCCCTGCTGACGGCACTGGCGCGGGCCCGGATCAACAGCTCGCCCGGTTCCGGGGACCGCAACGGCTGTGCTCTGATCTCACCCTGGCCGGGTGCCACGACCCAAAACGCTCGCGCTTCACCGATCGGGGGAATAATCCCGATTGCGGAGGAGTCGCTGTTGACCGGGTCCCGAAAGGGCACATCGCCAGATACACTGAACCCACGCCGATGTCGATCGAGATCACCCCGCTTCCCTCGTCTTCGCTAGCGTTGATGCGCGAGGCTTACGCAGTATTCGCTTGGGCGCTAGGGCTCGCCGTCATGGCGACGTTGCTGCTCATTCTCGGCGGCGCCTTGCGGGCCCTGCCCGGGATGGCCGGTCTGGGACTCTTCACCGGGCTTCTCGTCGCCCTTGCGCGCCTGCTCGCCGACCATCACCCCCATCCCCGCCTCGGTGCGGCGAACCGGATCACCCTCATTCGGGCGGCTGTCGCCTGCCTGATCGCTGGCCAGGCGATCGATCCCGCCGCGCTCGACGCGGCGGAACGCTGGGTGCTCGTCGCCGTCGCCGGTGCCGCTCTGCTGCTCGACGGTACCGATGGCTGGGCGGCGCGGCGCCAAGGATTGGCCTCGGCCTTCGGTGCGCGCTTCGACATGGAAATCGACGCGTTCGCGATCGCGGTCCTGGCCATCACGGTCGCGAAGGTGGCGGCTGTCCCGTGTTGGGTGCTGGCGATCGGCGCGATGCGCTATCTCTACCTCGCGGTGGGCTGGGTATTTCCGGTCTTGCGTCGCCCACCGCCCGCGTGTGTGTTCGCCGATCGCCGGCGCAAGGCGATCGCCGTCGTTCAGAGCCTGGCGCTGCTGGTGGCACTCGCCCCCGCGACACCGCCCTTTTGGGGCTCGGCAACCTGCGCGTTGGCGCTGGGCCTGCTCGCCTACTCGTTCGCTGCCGATATCATCATGCTGCTGGCCACCGAGCCGCATAGGTGAGGGTCGAAGAAGTCGCTGGCGCTATCGCCGGCGCTCCATATGATGGACTGCGGCAAGGAGAAGAGGGTGCCCCAATCCACGACTTATCCAGCGGCGCACGGCGATGTCGCGGCAGCGCCGCCGAACCTCGGCGAAGCCATCACGGCGCTTCGCCGGGGGGAGCCGGTGCTGATCCGCGACGGTCAGATCAGCGTCCTTGCGGTCGCCGCCGAGCTGGTGAGCGAAGAGAACCTGGACCGGCTGCGCAAGATCTCGCAGGCGCCCGCTCGCGTCGTACTGACCCGCCGTCGCGCCGTAGCACTCGGCCTGGCACCACGCGCGGAATTGTCGGGCGCCTTGACGATCTCGGTTTCGACCGAGATGCCGGCAGTGGTGATCCGCAATCTCGCCAATCCGGCAGCCTCGCTCGGCGCCGAGCCGCCCGGGTTCGGACCCGCGCCGGTCGCCGCCAAGGGCGGCGCGCTGGCCGCGGTCGCCTTGGCGAAGCTCGCCTCGCTGCTGCCGGCGGCCCTCGTGCTGCGCATCGGGCAGGCCGAGGCCGCACTCTTCGCGCGGCGCGGCGACCTCGCCGCGATCGAGGCTACAGCGGTGTTCCGCCGTCACGCGGCAGCCGCCGGGCTCGAGCGGGTCGCCGAGGCGCGCGTCCCGCTCGCCGAGGCGGAAAACGCCCGCCTGATCGCGTTTCGCCCGCGCGACGGCGGTACGGAACATCTCGCGATCCTGATCGGCGCGCCCGACCCCGCCACGCCGGTCCTGGTGCGGCTGCATTCGGAATGCTTCACCGGCGATCTGCTCGCCAGCCTGCGCTGCGATTGCGGCGATCAGCTGCGCGGCGCGATCGACACGATCGCGCGGGCAGGCAACGGGCTGCTGCTCTACCTGGCACAGGAGGGGCGCGGCATCGGCCTGGTCAACAAGCTCAGAGCCTATCAGCTGCAGGATTCCGGTTTTGACACGCTCGACGCCAACGAGCAGCTGGGCTTCGACGCCGACGAGCGCGTCTATCTGCCGGCCGCGGAGATGCTGCGCCAGCTCGGGTTCGGCACGGTGCGCCTCTTGACCAACAATCCGGACAAGGTCGCCGCCCTCGAACGCTACGGTATCCGCGTTGCCGAGCGCGTGCCGCACGTCTTCCCGTCGAACGGCCACAACGAGCGCTACCTGCGCACCAAGGCGACCCGCAGCGGCCATCTTCTCTGACCCCGATCGCGGCCGGTGGCTGGCACCAACCTGTCACCCCGACATGCTGATCCGGCAACTGTCGAGCTGTCGGTTGGGACTCGGAGCTTCCCAGCTTCCCCTGCCGGCCGCGGAAATACGCCAAAAAGGCGCACGGCGGCGCTCGAAATTGATCGCGCCCATTGCCGATAAGTCTTTTGTTGTCAGAGCGTTGCGATATTCAACTGGATCTATTCGTATATCGTTCGACAGCGGAATTTTTCGCGCCGTCACAGTGGAAAAAAAGCGGCCTGTCAGCGGATCGGCAGAGGAACTTTAGGCACGCAATTTTCGGGCGCACTGATGCGGCCGCAGTCGTCGCCAAGCCGGGCCGCGCCCGCATCGGCGCCGGTTAACCGGGGCAAATTCCCGGGTGAAAACGAATCCGGGCTCGAAATCGACCCGGCCTCATCACCTATAACTTCTGCTAGATCAGATACTTGAGAGACCTGTGTCGATGATCTTCATATCGCTATAACCGGGAATTTCTTGCAGCCGAAATACCCGGATAAGCGCCGTAACCGGGAAACAACCGGGAAGTGCCAGCGAAGCGTCAACGCGTCGACGGCTAGGGGCTGGTAGCGAGGCACCCAACGGGGGCTCGCCTGTCCTTCGCACGCTCCTGGCCCGCCGACAGCCCGCCGGTAGCCACCCTTACACTCACGATACGCTTCGATTTTGGTACTAATATGGCGGGTCCCGTCCGGGACGGCGTCAAAACTCTCCCAGAATCGGACACGCCCCGGCGTGGCGACATTTTTGCTCGCGCG
>DATEQL010000425.1:0-8835 GCA_035272665.1 Allostellaceae bacterium | reverse complement strand
GGGCCCGATCATCGGCCCGGCACTCGGCGGCTGGCTGACCGACCAGTACAATTGGAGATGGGTGTTCTTCATCAACGTGCCAGCCGGGGTTCTCGCCACCGTCGGCATCCTGATCTTCATCCACGAGACGCGTCACGGCCGCCGTGAGGGGTTCGATTTCTTCGGCTTCGCCACATTGAGCTTGGCGATCGGCGCCTTACAGATGCTGCTCGACCGTGGTGAGCTCAAGGATTGGTTCGGCTCGCCCGAGATCTGCGTCGAAGCGGCGATCTCCGGTCTTGCCCTGTACCTGTTCATTGTCCACACCGCGACGGCCACCGATCGGTCATTCCTCAACCGCGACCTGTTGAAGGACACCAACTGCGTCATCGGGACGATAATGATGTTCCTTATCGGCATCCCGCTTTACGGGACGATGACCCTATTGCCGACAATGCTGCAGGATTTGATGAACTATCCAGTCATGACGACCGGGTTGGTCACCGTCCCGCGCGGCGTCGGCACGATGACCGCTATGTTTCTAGTCGCCCGCCTGATTGGCCGAGTGGACATCAGGCTGGTCATCCTGACAGGGCTTCTAGTAACTGCGATCGCAATGTGGCAGATGACCGGCTTTTCGCTTTATATGGGGATGGGCCCGATCATCGTGACAGGCTTGATGCAAGGTTTTGGATTGGGGTTCGTCTTTACTCCGCTTAGCACGGTGACCTTCTCGACCTTGCCGCGTCAGCTGCTGACCCAAGGCACCGCGATTTTCAGCTTGATGCGTAACATTGGCGGCAGCGTCGGCATCGCGATCGTCGAAGCGTTGTTGGCCGAGAATACCCAGATCGTCCACTCTCGACTTATCGAGCATTTGAGGCCGGACAACCCATTAGCCCAGTCGCAATTGGCTTCGCCGTACAGCCTGACCGACCCCTCGGGTATCGCCGCGTTAAATGCCATGGCGACGCGCCAAGCCGCGATGGTCGCCTACATCGACAATTTCAAGCTGATGATGATCATGGTTATCGCAGGTCTGCCGCTGGTGCTGTTTTTGCGCAAACCGCGCCCGGTACCCCTCGCGGCGGCCGCCCTCGCGGAGTAAAGGTCGCGCTCAACCAGCCGCGACACGAACGGCATCAGCGCTTCTCGACCGTCTCGGCCTCCCCCTCGGGGTTGCAGCACGCGGATGCGCTGCGGCGTTCACCGAGACTACCCCAGCGAGGCGATGATCTCGCGATAGGCTGCCTCGGGAAAGGCTTTCAACGTCTTTGTCCGCACGCTTCCGAGCGACCCGAGCAGCAAAGTCAATCGCGCTACCACGGCATCGTCGGGGGCATCGTAAACAGCGATCAGATCGTATTCGCCCATCGTCATGTAAACGGATTTGAATTCGCCACCCATGTCGACGAGCGCCTTTTTCGCCGTGTCGAGCCGCCGCGGCGATTCCTTCACTTTCTGGGCGCCCTGGTCCGTCCAATTGGCGAGCATGATATATGTGGGCACCGCGCCCCTCCCTCATTTGCCGGTTGCGCACCCGCCGATTCGGGAGCGCATCGAGAGCGTTCTGCGTGACGCTTACGCCGAATTTAGCGAACTTTTCGTCATGCCGATATGCGCCATCATACCCGCCCTGCTATCCAGTGGCGGAGGACGTGGGATCGTCTAGGCCGTCGCTTGCACGCCCTCGGCCGCGATGCGATCGAGCTTTGCCGCCATGATGAAGTCGTTCTCATGTAGGCCCTTGATCTTCTTGGTGTGCAGCGAGATCGTAGCGTAGCCCCAGCCAAACCTGATCTCGGGATGATGTGACTCGGCCTCGGCAAGCGCGGCCGTGCGCTCCACGAAGGCGAAAGCCTCGCGGAAATTTTTGAAGCGGTAGGTTCGCTCGATCCGCTTTGCTCCATCAAACAACTCCCAATCCGCCGCTTGCCCATGGTAGCCGGCGGCCTCTTCCTGCGTTAGCGGCGGCACTCCGCCGCGGCAAGGCGTGCAACTTTTTTCGGCGAGTGGTAATGGCATCGTGCGGTCTCTTGGCGGGAATACGACAAATCGACATATAGGCGCAGTTGGAGAAGGGTTCGATGGCATCTCGCTTCGTCATCCTCCTGTCATCGGCCATACTCATGCTCGGCGTACTCGCAAGCCAAGCTGCCGCGGATGCCGGGACCTCAAACCATGCAGCAAAGTGGCAGGTGGTCCTCGCCGCCGGCGATGACGCCCAGCCGGTGTTCGACAATGCTACTCGTGCATTGACCCAACGCCTCGCGGCTGCCGGAGTGCCGACCGGAAACATCCACCGTCTCAGCGCCAGCGCTGCCGAGTTGGGAGCCGCGGTCGAACCGGCTCTTGCCGGGGTCCTCTTACAACGGATCGGCACGCTACCGGCTCGACCGGGAGATCGTTGTCTGATCTTCTTGACCTCGCACGGCGAGCGCGGCGCTGGTCTGTGGCTCGCCCGCTCGAACGCTGCGCTTAGTCCGGATGAGCTTGCCCAGGCGCTGTCGCGGGGATGCGACGCGGTGCCGACGGTCG
Organism: Allostellaceae bacterium; assembly: GCA_035272665.1. Classification (GTDB taxonomy): domain Bacteria; phylum Pseudomonadota; class Alphaproteobacteria; order ATCC43930; family CGMCC-115725; genus AP-15. The sequence continues at coordinate 6,318 of DATEQL010000425.1, read as the reverse complement.
TGGTCGTGTCAGCCTGCTATAGCGGCGGCTTTGCCGCCGGGAAAATGGCGAAGCCCAATCGCATCATCCTGACCGCCGCGCGAAACGACCGGCCATCCTTTGGTTGTCAAGTTCATCGCATGTACAATTTTTTTGACGAATGCCTGCTCGGGGCATTGCCGAAATCCGTCACCTGGCGCGGGGTGTTCGACGGGTCCAAAGAGTGCGTGAGCCATATGGAGCATGCGCTCGGGGAGCGGCCCTCCGAGCCTCAGGCCTATTTCGGCGCCGCTGTCGCGAATTTGAACGTCGGCTTTTGAACCCCTCAACGCAACACGACGATCGGCAGGTTCCCTTGTCGCCGCGTAATAGTGAGCGCCACGCCGCTTCTTGGTGTTTGGCTCTTCAAGAGCCCTGTTCAAGGACCGCCCAATTTGTCGACGTCGCTGTTTCGCTTGAAGAACCGTGTCGTCTGCCATCCTTCTCCCCCAACGGCCGTCAGTAGTGCAATTCCTACGACTCGCAGTCGCAGCGGCGACCATCGCGCTCGCCGGGCCGTTGCTCGCTGAAGACGGGATCGAAGAGCTATGGCAGCAAACCCATTGGGGCGAATCCTCCGATGAATTGCTCCGGCAATTCGGCCCCCGTACGACACGGCTGACCAAGCCGCTCGACTTTGGTGACAGTTATGTCGACGTCGTCCTACCCAGCCAGATGGTCGGCGGAGTGCCGATGGTGGTGTTTTTCCAGATGGACAAAGTCAGCCATGGGCTTAAACGCATCCAGCTCGAGCGGCCGCGCCACGGCGTCAACCCACCCGCCTTCAACGGGATACTGGCGGCGCTGCAGGCCGACTTTGGCAACCCGGACCAGATTTGCGCCATACCCGTACTTCCGGCGAGCGGGTATCAGGCAGCGGCCGAAGCGCTGTGGCTTCGGGACAACGCCGTCGTCAGCACGATCTTTCGCGACACCACGCTCCAAGCCTTCGAGGGCTGCCTCTTCGGCCCCGCCACCGGCTCGTGCGGACTGACCGGCCAGCTATTGGTGCGGATCGGTCCGCCCGGCGGTGACGCCGACCCCTGCTCCTTGGAACATCGTCGCCACCCCTAAGGCGGCACCGCGATGACGGCGATCCGCCGCTGCCGGTTATGGCTTCCGCATGAGTTAGCCGCGGATCTCCCGGGTTTGTTGGCGCCCGCGTGGATGTTGGCGCTATCCGCGGCCGGGGGGCCTTTCTCGCGCTGTCCGGGAGCGGGCGGACTCCGCGACCGCCAGCATCGCCTCACGGCAAATCGTCTCGGCGGGCAGGCCGGTCAGCTTCATGTGCAACTCGGCCTGCGCGATACGGTCGAGTTGCACACGCAGTGCCGCTTCGTTCCACAGTGCGAGCTGACGTTTGAAATTGTCCTGTTGCTTGTAGAAAATCGGCGGCCGGGCGGTGCGTACCAACTCTACGACGGTCGCCCCCATCGTCAGCCGAGCGGTAAACGCGTGCAGCCGTTGCAGATGGCGCAGCATCCCCCGGACGACCGAGACCGGCGAGTCGCCCTCTTGGAAGATCCGATCGAGTACCCGATCGACCATGGCGGCATCACCCTCGGCCGCGGCCATGATGGCGTCGTCGAGCGCCAGCGAGGCGCTGTCGCCGATCGACAAGCGCACATCATCGAGTTCGACATGCCCACCCTCGCCGGCATAAAGGGCGAGCTTTTCAAGCTCGGCGCGGGTCAGCAGGCGATCGCTGCCGAGGTGCTCGACAAGATATTGCGTCGCATCACTGCTCGCCGTGATCCGGCACGTCCGCAATGTGTCGCGAATTACGCCAGCCCTCTCGCGCGGCGTATCGGGATAACAGCCGATCGTCGCCGAGCGAGGCGACGCGTCGAAGACCCGGCGCAGCGATGATGAACCCGGCAGGTCGCCCGCCTCGGCGACAATGAAACCGTCGCCGAGAGCGGTGTCGACGAAGTCTTTGAACAACCCGGCCATGCGGTCACCGGCGTCGCGCACACGGATCACCCGCCGCCCGCCAGTGAGACTCATCTGGGCGGCCTCATCGGCCAGACGCGCAGGGTCGGTGGCGAGGATGGAGCCGCTGAGATCGGCCACTCTGAACGGATCTTTCAGATCGGGACAGACCGTACCCGCGAGGGTGTCGGCTCGTTCGCGGACCAGGCCGGCATCCGGGCCGTAGAACAGCACGGCACGAATTTCACGATCCGGGCGATGCAGAAAAGAGCCAATTCGCGCTGCGGGGAGCTTCACGGCATCTCAGGCTGGCTTTGCGCTCTTCTCGGCCATGCGACGCTGCATGAAAAGGGTGAGCCGGGTCACGATCTCCTGGTCGAGCTCCGCGACCGACCGAACCCCAGCGTCGTTCTCGCCGACGATGGTCGAGTATTGATTAGGATTGAGGTCGAAGGAATTGGCGACGTGAACCGTGCTGGTCAGCAGGGTGCTGCCGGTTTGGAGATCGATCAGCCGAAAGGTCGCGGAAGCGTCGATCTGCCCCAGGGTTCCCAAGCCTTGCGATTGGATGCCGAGATTACCCAGAGCAACGGTGAGCGTGGTGCTCAATAGATAGTGTGGGGGCGTTGGCTCGCCGGTCGGATTGAGCGAGTTACGCAAGGCAATGTCGAGCCGCTGGCCGATCCGTTCAGCAATCGGATCGACCTTGATCGCGCGGAGTTCCGCGCTCGCCGGCTCAGCCTGGACATCGGCGTAGAGCGGCTCCCAGCCGCAGCCGGACAGCGCCAATGGCATGGCGATCGCGAGCGCGTACAGCACGCGTTGTGCCGCCATCTCGGGTCAGGCAACGATGTTGACGATCCGGTTCGGCACGACAATGACCTTGCGCGGCGGATGGCCATCGAGCCAGCGGGCTACCTGCGGCAATGATAGAGCCGCGTTTTCAACGGCGTCCGCCGCCGTGTCACGCGGGACTTCGAGGGTTGCCCGCAACTTGCCGTTGACCTGGATGGCTAGCGTCACTTGCTCGTCGCGGGTGAGATCGGGATCAAATACCGGCCAGGGTTGTTCGGCGAGCAAACCGCTGCCGCCGAGCTGTTGCCACATCTCCTCGGCGAGATGTGGCATCATCGGACCGAGGAGACGCGCCAAGGTTTCGAGCCCTTCGCGGAGCACCTCGGGTGCGCCGGGCTCGGCCGCCGGAAGCTCGTCCAGCGCGTTGGTCAATTCGCGAATCCGGGCCACGGCACGGTTGAAGCGAAATTTGTCGAGGTCATCGGTGACCGCGGCAATCGTCCTGTGCGTCGCGCGTCGGATCGCTGCGACTGGTGGCGACAGGGTGGCCGGCACCGCCGAGCGGGGCGGCGGCAACGCGATGGAGGGTTCGCTCACCAGACGCCACAGCCGGTTGACGTAGCGCCAGATCCCCTCGATCCCGGTCTCGGTCCATTCAAGGTCCCGCTCCGGTGGGCTGTCCGACAGCAGATAGAGCCGCGCGGTATCGGCGCCATAGGTGTCGACGATCGCGTCGAGGCCGACGACGTTCTTTTTGGACTTGCTCATCTTCTCATGCCGCCCGGGGGTAACCGGCCGCCCAGCCGCGTCGACAATAATCCCGCCTTGAGCGACCTCGACCTCTTCCGGGAACAGCCACTCGCCAGCCTCGTTCTGATAGGTCTCGTGGCAGACCATCCCCTGCGTGAACAACCCGGCGAAGGGCTCGTCGAGATCGAGGTAGCCGCACCGCTTCAGCGCCCGGGTAAAGAACCGCGAGTAGAGGAGATGCAGGACAGCATGCTCGACACCACCGATGTACTGATCGACCGGCATCCAGTAATCGACCGCCGCGCGCTCGAAGGCGACGGGCGCGCGCGGCGAGCAGAAGCGCAGAAAATACCACGACGAGTCGAAGAACGTGTCCAACGTATCGGTCTCGCGTCGCGCGGGTCCGCCGCAGCGCGGACAAAGGACGTGTTTCCACGTCGGATGGTGATCGAGCGGATTGCCGGGAACTTCGAAGCTGATGTCCTCCGGTAACGTCACCGGCAGATCTTTCTCCGGAACGGGGACGATTCCGCAAGCTTCGCAATGGATTACGGGGATCGGGCAGCCCCAGTAACGCTGGCGCGAAACCCCCCAGTCGCGCAGCCGATAGGCGATGCTGCGCTCGCCGCTACCCAACGCCTCGAGCCGCGCGGCCGCGGCGCGTTTCGCCGCGGCAACCGATAAGCCGTCGAGGAAGGCGGAATTGAACACCGTGCCGTCTTCGACATAGGGCGTCTCGCCGATCGCGAAATTTGCCGGGTCGGCGCCGGGCGGCAGCACGACCGGGATCACCGGGAGCCGGTATTTACGAGCGAATTCGAGGTCGCGCTGGTCATGCGCCGGACAGCCAAAGATCGCGCCCGTGCCGTACTCCATCAGCACGAAGTTGGCGACATAAACCGGTACATGCCGGCTCTCGTCGAACGGATGTATGGCGTCGAGGCCGGTGGGGTAGCCGCGCTTTTCGGCCGTCTCGATCACCGCCTCGCTGGTGCCCATGCGGTTGCACTCGGCGATGAAGGCGGCGAGCCCGGGGTCCTGTTCGGCAAGCCGCAGCGCCAGCGGATGGTTCGGCGAGAGCGCCAGGAACGAGGCGCCGAAGAGCGTGTCCTGCCGGGTCGTGAAGACCTCGATCCGCTCGTTTCCTCCGGCGATCGCGAAGAAGATGCGCGCGCCCTCCGAGCGGCCGATCCAGTTCTCCTGCATCACCCGCACGCGATCAGGCCAGCGTTCGAGGCCGCCGATCGCGTCGAGGAGCTCTTCGGTAAAAGCGGTGATACGCAAAGACCACTGCGCCAAGAGCCGCTTTTCGACGATCGCGTCCGAGCGCCAGCCGCGCCCGTCGATCACCTGCTCGTTGGCGAGCACGGTGTTCTCGACGGGGTCCCAATTGACCCAAGACTCCTTGCGATAGGCGAGATCGGTCGCGAGGAAGTCGAGGAACATCTTTTGCTGATGGCGGTAAAAGTCCGGATGGCAGCTGGCGATCTCGCGCGACCAGTCATATCCGAACCCTATGCGTTCGAGCTGGGCCCGCATCGTCCTGATGTTCTCGCGGGTCCAAATCGCCGGATGGATGTGTTCGGCCATCGCCGCGTTCTCGGCGGGCAAGCCGAACGCGTCCCATCCCATCGGGTGGAGCACGTTGAACCCTTGCGCCCGTCGGTAGCGGGCGATCAGGTCGCCCATCGTATAGTTGCGCACATGGCCGACATGGAGCTTGCCGGACGGGTAGGGATACATTTCCAGGATATAGTATTTTGGTCGCCCAGGCTCGGCAGCGACCTCGAAGAGCCGCCGCTCCCGCCAGCAGCGCTGCCATTTCGCTTCGCTTTCTCGAAAATTGTAGCGTGACATGATAGTTGGGATTTTCCCTCGGTTCCGCCCGCCCGGTCGGGCGCCGGCATGGCCGGAAGCTATTTTTGGCTCTGCATGGCCGCAATCCACTCGCGTTTGAGTTGACGCGCTCGGTCTAGGATCGCGGTTTCGAGATCGGTCTCGACGTTTCGCGCGATCGTGGTCTCGAGCCAGTGGCCGTCTCCCAGCCGCGCTTGGCGGGTCACCGTGACCGCTAGCGCATCCGAGCGCAATGTTCGAGCCAGGATGAAAACGGTGATCTTATAGCGTTCGTTCGGCTTGCCGGCCGGCGAATACCAATCGGTCACCAACGAGCCGGCGAGGGGATCCTGCGAGGCGAATTTGACGAAATTCAGCGTGTCGAGGGCCGCCTGGTAAAGGATCGGGCTCACGGTGCTCCCGGTCTTCGGTCCCGGGTCCTGTTGCGATTCCTTCTTGGCCAAACCAAGCAACGTCCAGATCGACGACTCGGTATCGATTTCGTCTGGTTCGTTCGTCGAGGCTTGTTGGGTTGTCGCTGGGCCGGGCTGCTCGCTCGACTGGTTCGTGGCGCAAGCAGAAAGGGCCAACGAAAGACTTGCGGCAAGGGTTACGGAGAGGCGGTAATGGACAACGGACATCGGGCGATCCTCGGCGAAACGGCGTCCTCTCGGCCGGAGCTAGGGAACGAATCTTGTGCCAGGAATGGAGTTGCTATGGAAGGGGTTATCGCCGCCAATCTCGCTGCCGTCCGCAGCCGGATCGAGGCAGCTGCACGGGCTGTCGGACGGGCGCCGGAGAGCGTCACCCTCGTCGCCGTCAGCAAAACCCATCCGGCGCCGCACGTGCATGACGCGCTCGTCGCGGGTCACCGCGTCTTCGGCGAAAACCGGGTTCAGGAAGCGCAAGCGAAATATCCGGCGCTGCGCGAGGCGTTTCCCGACCTCGTTTTGCACCTGATCGGACCGTTGCAGACTAACAAGGTGC
>DATEQL010000424.1:0-2283 GCA_035272665.1 Allostellaceae bacterium | reverse complement strand
GGGGATCGCACGTTGCTGGCGACCGAATCGACGGCGGACATCAGTCGCGGTCGGATCTTTCGTATCCTCTCGTCGCTCGGGCTGGTCTGCACCTTCTTTGCGTCTTACGAGCATGCCGGCAGCGCCCTCAACCTGATCGAGCTAGAAGGCTTCGTGCTGATCTCGGACCCGCGCCTCGACAGCTTTCGCATGCAACTCGGCGGCGCGCTCCACCGCCTGCTGCCCTTCGGCGGCTACGCGGTACCGTTGCCCGGGACGGCGCTGGCGAAATCCGGCGCTACTCGCGGGATCAGCTTCCGACGCGGCGAAGGGCTGAGCAAATGACGATTGCAACCGGCCCGGTGCCTCGGCCGGGAATCCTTGGCATCGCTCCCTATGTCGGCGGCGAGGCGAAAATTGCCGGCGTCGAGCGACCGATCCGCCTCGCCTCGAATGAAAGTGCGCTGGGCCCGAGCGCCAAGGCCGTCGCCGCCTATCGAGCGCTCGCCGGCGAGATCCATCGTTACCCCGACGGCAGCGCCGAGGAGCTGCGCGAAGCGCTCGGGCGGCGCCACGGGCTCGATCCGGCGCGTATCGTCTGCGGCGCCGGCTCGGACGAGCTGATTACGCTGCTACTGCGCTCCTATGCGGGTCCGCGAGACGAGGTGCTCTACAGCCGCCACGGTTTCCTGATGTACCCGATCAACGCTCAGACGGTCGGCGCGACACCGGTCGCAGCTCCCGAGCGGGCGCTCACCGCCGATGTCGATGCACTCTTGGAGAGGGTGACCGAACGCACCCGCATCGTCTTCATCGCCAACCCGAACAATCCGACCGGCACCTATCTCGGCGCGGCGGAGATGGCGCGGCTGCACGCCGGGCTGCCATCCTCGGTCGTGCTCGCGATCGACGCCGCCTATGCCGAGTTTGTCAGTCGCAACGACTACGAACCTGGGGTCGCGCTCGTCGATCGAGCGGACAATGTCGTGATGTTGCGTACCTTTTCGAAGATCTTTGCGCTCGCCGGGCTCCGCCTCGGCTGGGCCTATTGTCCACCGGCGATCGCCGATGTCCTGAACCGGATGCGGGGGCCGTTCAACGTGACGGCACCTGCACTTGCCGCCGGTGTGGCCGCGGTTGAGGATGTCGCGGCGTTCGACCGCGCTCGCGCCCATAACCAGCGCTGGCTCGGCTGGTTTTCCGAGCGGCTCGCCGCGCTCGGCATCCCGCTCACCCCGAGTGTCGCTAATTTCGTGCTCGCCCGCTTCCCCGACGAACCGCGGAAAAATGCCGATGCGGTGTTCGCTTTTCTGCAGTCGCGCGGCATCTTGACTCGCCAAATGGGCGCCTATGAGCTGCCGCAATATCTGAGGATCACGATCGGGACCGGCGAGGAGATGGAGCGGGTGGCGGACACGCTCGCCGAATTCATGAAGTTGCGATGAACGCGAAATTGTTCGACCGGGTGGCGCTGATCGGGATCGGGCTGATCGGGTCCTCGCTTGCCCGCGCCTTGCGCCGCGACAGTCCGGGCACCTCGATCGTCGCCTGCGCCCGCCGCCCGGAGACGCTGGCGACGGTGCACCGCCTCGAGCTCGCCGACGAGACCACGGACGACCCGGCGGTTGCGGCGGCGGATGCGGATCTTGTGGTGATCGCTACGCCGCTCTCAGCTTATGCCGAGATCGGGCAGCGGATCGCGCCGGCGCTGCAGCCGGGCGCGATCCTGACCGATGTCGGCTCGGTCAAGCAGGCGGTCATTCGCGACTTGCGGCCGCATGTGCCCCCGGGGGTTCATTTCGTACCCGGGCATCCGGTCGCCGGGACCGAGCATTCCGGGCCCGAAGCGGGCTTCGCAGAGCTGTTTCGCGATCGCTGGTGCATCCTGATCCCGCTGCCCGAGACCGCGGCCGAGGCGGTAGCGGATGTCGGCCGGATGTGGGAACGCGCCGGTATGCGTGTCGTCACCATGAGCGCCGACCATCATGACAAGGTGCTGGCGGTGACCTCGCATCTGCCGCATCTGATCGCCTACACGATCGTCGGCACCGCGACCGACCTCGAAGACAGCCTGAAATCCGAGGTCATCGAGTTCTCGGCCAGCGGCTTTCGCGACTTCACCCGCATTGCTGCGTCCGATCCGGTGATGTGGCGCGACATCTTTCTCAACAACCGTGAAGCGGTGCTCGAGATATTGCAGCGCTTCAACGAAGACCTGACCGCCTTGCAGCGCGCGATCCGCTGGGGCGAAGGCGACAAGCTGCAGGACCTGTTCACCCGCACGCGGGCGATCCGGCGCTCGAT
>DATEQL010000423.1:0-4393 GCA_035272665.1 Allostellaceae bacterium | reverse complement strand
TGATGGTCCAGGTAACGCAGCCGGATTTCGGCCGGGCGGGTGACGTCGGCATAATGCTCCGGTAACGACAAGCATCCCTCACTGAAGGTCGCCAGCTCGGGGGAGCGCCAGAGGATCTCGGGGTTGGCGAGCTTGAGCGGCTGCGGCTTCTCGCCCTCACGCGCGATATCGAGCACGATGACGCGGCTCGACTGCCCGACCTGCGGTGCCGCAAGCCCGATGCCGATCGAATGGTACATCGTCTCGAGCATGTCATCCATCAGCCGCCTGACCTTGGCGTCGACGGCCGCGACCGGCGGCGCCTTTATTTTGAGTCGCGGATCCGGAGCGGTGATGATCGAAAGCAGCGCCATGGGAGCCGGTTCTAGGTGGGGTGCCGAGGACTCTCCGTCAATATCAGCGCGCTCGGGAGCGCCGCTCCGCGGGCGAGCAATTATTAACCATTCTTTGCGATAACGCCGGCCTCAACGACCAGTAATTTCATCTTGGAGATAGAGCGATGACCATCCTGGCCAAGTTTCCTCTGGCCAAGCTTCCCGCGATCATCAGCCTCGCACTCGGGTTGGGTTACGGCTCCCCCGTGCTGGCGGGCTCGGTAGCCGACGGAACGCCGGGACCGCCGCCGCAAAAGGGCGTCAACATCGGCAGCGGTCCCAAGGCGCCCGCGACCGACGAGCCGATCGCCCGGTTGCAGATGTCGTCCGATCTGCTCGCTTTCGGGCGCGACACCAAAGATCCGCTCGCGCTGATCGTTGCGGCGAGGGTCATGAAGGCACTGGGCGACACCGAGGTCGACTTGAAACCGGAAGGCAGAGCGGGGAGCGACAGCGCGCAAAAGCCCGGCCAGCCGGTATCGCCCGACTCGATCCTCGTCGAAGCGCGCGACCTCGCCAAAGGTGACAAGATCACCGGCCTGCTGATCGACGAGACCGCCGCCACCGGAGTCGCGGCTCCCACCGCACAACCCAAAACCCATCAAGACACCGTCCAAGCCGGCAGCACCGACGTCTATAGCGTCGTGTTCACCGGCGGGCAATTGGCCGAAGCGGGTCTCGCCGGCGATGGCGACAGCGACCTCGATCTTCTCGTCTATGACGAGAACGACCACCTCGTCTGCCGCAGCGCCGGGAGCAGCGACCGCGAATATTGTCGCTGGTGGCCCCGCTGGACCGGACCGTTCCGCATCGAGATCCAGAATTTAGGAGCAGTCGCCAATCTGTATCGCGTCGCGACGAATTGACGAGAGGTGAGGCCCTCGTCCGTCCGATCACGCGGCCCCGAGCGCTTCGAGAAAAATTCCGATCGTCTCGGCTGCGGGCCGCCGCAGGATGGTCTCGTTGGTGAACAACTCGAAGTCGGCCCCCTCGGCCGCGCATTGTAATGCCGGTCGGATCGAGACCCCGCGCGCGATCAGCCGCTCCGGCAGTCCGCAGGCATCGCCGCCGCGAATGCGCAGACGGGTGACGTTGGTCGCAGCTGCCGACCGCAGGACTTCGCAACGTCCGTGCTCCCGTAGCGCGCGAAACGAGGCCTCGGCCGTCGCCATCGCGCGCTCGAAACGCCCGCCAAAACCGTCAAGATAATGGAGCGCAACCGCTGCATAAGGCCAAGCCTGACGCAGCCCGCCGCCAAACATGCGGCGCTGATGGTAGAGGTTTTCGAGCAGATACCGTGGCCCGGCGAGGACTGCGCCGCCAGTGGCGTTGAAGTACTTGTATAGGGATACGTAGACGGTGTCGAACTGCGCTGCGTAGGTCCGCGGCGCTATTCCGGTATAGGCGGAAGCCAGGAACAGCCGGGCGCCGTCTAAATGGAGCCCGATCCGGCGCTCGCGCGCGAAGGCCGCGATCCGTTGCATCTCGGCGAAGTCGAAGACCTCCCCCTTGACACGGCGCACCGGAGATTCGATCGAGATCACCCCGACCGGCGTCGTGACGCGAGCCTCCTCGACGCGTGCGACCTCGGCCGCCGCCTCGGCCAAACCGAAGGTCGCTCGGTCGGGAGCAAGCGGGATCAGGGTCAGCCCGCTCAGCTCTTGCGCGCAATCGCCCGTGTCGTTGTAGATATGGCTTTCGCGCTGCACCAGCACCCGGCGCCCGCGTTGCGCGAGAAGGCGCAGCGCTAGATGGTTGGCGAGCGTGCCGCTGGGCACAAAGACAGCCATTTCCTTGCCGAGCATCGTCGCGATCTGGTCTTCGAGCCGAGCGACGACACCATCCCGCGAGAACTCGTCCACCGCGATCCCGCGATTCTCGGCAAGCCGGGCCAGCAAGCATGCATATTCGCCGGGCGACAGCGCCAACCCGTCGGAGCGGAAGTGGATGCTGCGGTCGTCTGCGTCTCGCAAAGCCTTGCCCCGTCCCCCCACGCTGATCTGCCGGAAAGTCTCGACACGGCAGCGGGCGGACATCGCGCCCGCGACGATGGTAACATAGGGTACCGATCCTCGACCACGCGTTCGCAGCCGCGGAGATCGCGATGAACCCGTCTCGGTTTTGCGTTGCCACCCTATGCCTGGTGCCCACCGCTCTTTTCCTGACGGTGGCGGAGAGTCGGGCCTGGGGCACCGAAGGACACATGATCGTGGCGCTGGTTGCTGATCGGCTGGTGCAAGCAAAGGACGGTCCGACACAAAAAAAGCTCGCCGAGCTGCTCGCGAGTGATAAGTCCAACAGTTGGACCAAAACCGATATCGCCGGCGAGGCGACTTGGGCGGACGTGCTGCGCGAGAAAAGCCCGGAGGGGCGCGCTGCGACAACGAAGTGGCACTACGTGAAGCTCGACTCTACCAATCCGGACCTGACCAAGGCGTGTTTCGGCAAACCTGCTTTGCCGTCGATGGCACCGGCGAGCCACGGGCTGCAGGACGACTGCATCGTCGATAAAATTGACCAGTTCGCCAAAGAACTCCGCGATCCGGCCACTCTACCGGGAGAGCGGCTGATGGCGCTGCAGTTCCTTCTCAACTTCGTTGGTGACATCCATGATCCGCTCTACACGATCGAGCACAATGATCAGGAGGGCCGCTGCATCGCACTCCTGCCCCCGGGAGCGAAGACCCCGGCCCGGCTCAGCGCCTATTGGGATGATACATTGGTCGTCGAGGCCGAAGGGAAGGACCTGGCCAAGGCTGCCGGCCAGATCGTCGCTGGTCTGGCTCCGGCCGAAATCCAGAAATGGTCGGCCGGCACCCCGGCGGATTGGGCGCAGGAATCTTACAATGTGGCGAAAGAGATCACCTACGGCTTTGTGAAGGGCGCGGCCAAGGATGCAGCCGGCCGCAAATATGCCTTCCCCACGCGAAAAGGGGAGAAGGACGCGTGCGGCCCGGTCCCGCTCTACGATGTCGACACCGCCTATCGTGACCGCGCCCTCGCGGCGGTCAAAGAGCAGCTGGCGAAGGCCGGGGTTCGTCTCGCCTTTCTGCTGCAAGAGAATCTACAATGAGAATCAGACGGTCGTGCCTCTTTTCGGGGTGCCGGCAGATCGGATTTCGGGTTACCGCTCTCTCAGCTGGCGCGCCCTGATCAGAAAGACTGCGATGTCGACGGGATCGTCGTCGGCCCCCGCAAGGAAATCGACGGCGCGCAGCACCGGGTCATGGAGGCGATCGCTCAAATCGGCGATTTCCGAGATCCGTACCGTGGGCCCTGCGAGATCTGCGGCACATTGATTGAGAACCCTTTCTAGAACAAAGGCCACTGTCACCCGACCTGAAAACAGCGAGGATGCCACGCACCCTCTGGCTGAGATCGCGAGTTCCAGCAACGATTCCATACTACCGAAACGGCCGCGTTGCGTCTGGTAGAGGAATTGACGCCTCAGATGCGCTGCGGCCAGATCGATTACCGACTTGGTCAACTGAAATCACGCCGGGTAAACAAAGCCTCGAACTGTATTCCCGCGTTGCGGAAATTATCCTCGGCACCCTCAAGGCGATCGACGACGCTTATCACCTTTACTATTGTGCATTGAAATTGCCGGGTCTGGTCGGCCGCTCGCATCGCCGAGCCCCCGGTCGTAGTGACGTCTTCAAACAGGATGACCCTCGATCCTCTTTCGAGCAGCCCATCGATCCGCTGATCGGTGCCGTGGCCCTTGGCCTCCTTACGGATGAAAAACCCCTTGATCGGCTTGTCGGGCCAGCTGCGCATACATAAGGTCGCGACGATCGGTATCGCGCCTGCTTCCATCCCGCCGATACAGTCGACGTCCTCCGCCTTTATCTTGTCGAACAGCAGGTCGGCAAGCAGCGACGCGCCTTCGGGATCGAACATCGTCTTCTTCAGATCGATAAAAAAATTGCTCGATCGACCGGAGGTCAGACGAAATTCTCGGCCCTGCAACAGCGACGCGCGGGAAATGATCGCGAGAAGTTTCTGTCTCTTGTAAG
>DATEQL010000422.1:0-2221 GCA_035272665.1 Allostellaceae bacterium | reverse complement strand
CTCGAGCGCCTCGGCGAGGTCGCTGTTCCAGATCATCGAGCGGTCGGAGATGCCGAGATCGGCAAAGCTGTGCGCCACTACGTCGATCCTGCTCACACCCTCTCTCAGCACCTCGGCGGTGCGGAAGACGGCGCAATTGTTCTGCATCACGCGCTGCATGTCGAGGCGGATCTCGGCCGTCCGACGTGGGCCTTTTGCGTGACGCACCGTATCGAGCCGATCGACCGCCGCCTCCCCGGCGCCGTTATACAGGGGTGGATGGGCCATGCCCGGCCGAACCAGCTCGGCGGCGCGATGCGCGGCGGCGCGGCCGAAGACGACGATGTCGAGCAGTGAATTACAGCCGAGCCGATTGGCGCCGTGCACCGAGACGGACGCCGCCTCGCCGATCGCCATCAGCCCGGGAACAACCGCATCCGGATCTTGCTCGGTCGGCCGTAATACTTCCCCGTGATAGTTCGTGGGGATGCCGCCCATGTTGTAATGCACGGTCGGCACGACCGGGATCGGCTCGCGCGCGACTTCGACCCCGGAAAAGATCCTCGTCGTCTCCGAGATGCCGGGCAGCCGCTGATGCAATACCTCGGGCGCCAGGTGCTCGAGGTGCAATAGGATGTGGTCCTTGTCCGGCCCGCAGCCGCGACCCTCGCGGATCTCGATTGTCATTGCCCGGCTGACGACGTCGCGCGAGGCTAAATCCTTGGCATGCGGCGCATAGCGCTCCATGAAGCGCTCGCCCTGGCTGTTGGTCAGATAACCGCCTTCACCACGCGCCCCCTCGGTGATCAGACAGCCGGCCCCATAGATGCCGGTCGGATGAAACTGGATGAACTCCATGTCCTGCAATGCCAACCCGGCCCGCAGCACCATCGCATTCCCGTCGCCGGTGCAGGTGTGGGCCGAGGTGCAGGAAAGATAAGTCCGGCCATACCCGCCGGTGGCGAGGATCACGATCTGGGCGCGAAAACGATGCAATGTGCCGTCATCGAGGTTCCACGCCATCACCCCACGGCAGACGCCCTCATCGTCCATGATCAGGTCGAGCGCGAAGTATTCGACGAAAAATTCCGCATTGTGGCGCAGGGATTGCTGGTAGAGCGTGTGGATGATCGCGTGGCCGGTCCGGTCGGCGGCGGCACAGGCGCGTTTGGCCGGGTCGCCCTCACCGTAATCCCTCATGTGGCCGCCAAAGGGCCGTTGGTAAATCCGCCCGTCCTCGGTGCGCGAAAACGGCACGCCGAAATGCTCGAGCTCGATGACCGCAGGGATCGCGTTGCGGCACATGTATTCGATCGCGTCCTGGTCGCCGAGCCAATCGGAACCCTTGACCGTGTCGTACATGTGCCAGCGCCAATCGTCCTCCCCCATATTGCCGAGTGCCGCGCTGATGCCGCCCTGTGCAGACACGGTGTGGCTGCGGGTCGGGAAGACCTTGCTGATGCAGGCGGTTCGCAGCCCTTCGGCCGTCGTCCCCAGCGTCGCGCGCAGCCCCGCCCCGCCCGCGCCGACGACGACGACGTCATAGCTGTGGTCGGTGATCTTGTAGGCCAGCGGCATCGCAGGTCTCCCAATCAGCTCGTCGTTTCCAAGGCCATGCTGAGCACGGCGAAGATCCCGGCGACGGCCAAGGCGAAGCACGCCAAGCGGACGACGATCACGAGGCCGAGCTTGGCGAACTCGGCGTGCGCATAATCCTCGATCACGACCTGCAGACCCAGGGATGCGTGCCAGAAGGTGGCAATCAGCAGCAGCACCAGAAAAATTGCCGGAAGCGGATGGCCGACCCAGTCTCGCACGGTGTCGACATCGGCGCCGGCGAGCCGGATAACGGCGATCACGAACCATAGGGTCAGCGGCACCAACGCGAGCGCAGTGATGCGCTGAAGCCACCAATCTTCGACGCCCTCCTTTGCCGAGCCCAAGCCGATTGCGCGGCCGAGCGGCGAGCGCATCCGCGTTGCCGCCATTTTAGTAGACCCAGCTGGAGATTCCGGCAATCCAGGCGATCAAGGTCAGCGCGCCGGTCCCACCGACGACCAACCAACCGCCGAGGTAAGTGGATTTGAGGTCGAGGCCATGGCCGGTATCCCAGACGAGATGCCGGATCCCGTTGCACAGATGGTAAAACAGCGACAGCGTCCAACCGAACAGCAGCAGGAACCCGAGCCAGGAGCCGAGAAAATCGGCGACGCCCTGATAGGCGTCGGGCCCGGAAGCGGCG
>DATEQL010000421.1:0-4269 GCA_035272665.1 Allostellaceae bacterium | reverse complement strand
GGTGCAGCAGGCGATGCCCGAGCGGAACACCGGTGTCGGGGCGGACAGCCGCATCGAATTGCGCATCGGCATCAATCTCGGCGACGTGATCGTCGAGGACGACGACCTCTACGGCGACGGCGTCAACATCGCCGCACGGATCGAAGCTCTGGCGGATGCCGGCGGGGTGTTCGTCTCCAATACGGTCCATGACCAGGTGCGCGACCGGCTGCCCTTTGTCTTTGAGGATCTGGGCGAGCAGCAGGTCAAGAACATCGCCCGGCCGGTGCGGGTCTACCGGGTTCGCGACGTCACCGCAAAGCAGCAGACGACGCCGGCGCTACCCTTCCCCGACAAGCCGTCGCTGGCGGTGCTGCCGTTCCAGAATCTTAGCGGCGACCTGGAGCAGGAGTATTTCGTCGACGGCGTCGTCGAGGAGATCATCACAGCGATCTCGCGCCTGCCGTGGCTCTTTGTCATCGCCCGCAATTCGAGCCTCGCCTACAGGGGCAAATCGCCCGATCTGCGACAGGTCGGGCGCGAGTTGGGCGTGCGATACGTGCTCGAAGGCAGCGTGCGCAAGGCGGGCAACCGCGTGCGCATAACCGGCCAGCTGATCGATACCAGCACAGGTGCACATATTTGGGCCGACCGCTTCGACGGCGCGCTGGACGACATCTTCGAATTGCAGGATCAGGTCGCCGGCAATGTCGTCGGCGCGATCGAACCTAAGCTTCGCCAATCCGAGATCGAGCGCGCAATCCACAAGCCGACCGAAAGCCTCAGTGCCTATGATATGTACCTGCGCGCGCTCGCGCAGTTCCGGAAGTTTACGGCCGTAGGTTGGCGCGAGGCGGTGGCCCTCTTACGGCGAGCGCTGGCGCTCGACCCCTCCTACGCCCCAGCTGCGGGTTTGCTTGCTTGGTGTCGCGTCCTCCAATATGCGAACCGGATTATCTCGGGAGAGGAGGCTGCCGAAGGCGCTCGCTTCGCACAGCAAGCAATCGAAGCCGGCAACGAAGATCCTGACGCGTTGTGGATGGGCGGCTGGGGGATTTTCGTCTTGGGCGGCAAGCACGCTCTCGGTCTAAGCGCGATCGAGCGGGCTCTCGCCCTCAATGCCAATTCCGCGCTCGCATGGACTTTTTGCGGATGGGCTCGGGCTTCTCTTAACCTGGCGGCTCCGGCAATCGAGGCGCTCCAGCGAGCGCTGCGATTGAGCCCTGTGGATCCGCAACGTTTCATGATTTACGGCGGATTCGCGTTGGCGCATTTGGTCGGCGGTCGTCATGAAGAGGCCGCGGAGTGGGCCGATAGAGCGCTGCACGAGAACCCGAGAATGGCGGGTGTCCTTTATTTCAAGGCCGCGGCTTGCGGCTACCTCGGTCGGGTCGATGAAGGAAGCAAATGCGTCAAGCGCTTACGTGAATTGATCCCGGGGAGCACAGTAGCCAGCGCAAAAAGCGGTCAGCGGATGCTCGTCTCACCCGAGGTGCTTGCCATTCTCGCGGATGGATACCGCAAGGCCGGGTTGCCGGAAGAATGAGCCAGACCCGCCGTCTCGCCGCGATCCTCGCCGCCGATATGGCGGGGTATTCGCGGCTGATGGGGGCGGACGAGGAAGGGACGCACGAAAGCGCTGCGCAGCGAGTTCGTCGATCCGAAAATCGCCGAGCACCGCGGCCGCATCGTCAAGACCACCGGCGACGGTTTGTTGGTGGAATATGCCAGTGTCGTCGATGCGGTGCGCTGTGCGGTCGCGGTGCAGCAGGCGATGCCCGAGCGGAACACGGGTGTCGCCGCGGACAACCGCATCGAATTGCGCATCGGCATCAATCTCGGCGACGTGATCGTCGAGGGCGACGACCTCTATGGCGACGGCGTCAACATCGCCGCGCGGATCGAAGCCCTGGCCGATGCAGGCGGGGTGTTGGTCTCCAATACGGTTTATGACCACGTCCGCGACCGGCTGCCCTTTGTCTTTGAGGATCTCGGCGAGCAGCAGGTCAAGAACATTGCTCGGCCGGTGCGGGTCTACCGCGTTTGCGATATCGGTGCGGCCAGGGGCCCATCGGCTGCTGCTCCACCGGTGTTGCCGCTCCCGGACAAACCGTCGATCGCGGTGCTACCGTTCGCCAACATGAGCGGCGACCTGGAGCAGGAATATTTCGCCGACGGCATGGTCGAGGAGATCATCACCGCGCTGTCGCGCATTCGCTGGCTCTTCGTCATCGCCCGCAATTCGAGCTTCACCTACAAGGGCCAAGCGGTCGACGTGAAGCAGGTCGGCCGCGAATTGGGCGTCCGCTATGTTCTGGAAGGCTCGGTGCGCAAAGCCAGCGACCGTGTCCGCATCACTGCGCAGCTGATCGACGCGAATAGTGGGACGCATCTCTGGGCGGACCGCTTCGACCGCTCACTCGAGGACATTTTCGACCTTCAGGATCAGTTGGCAAGCGGCGTCATAGGGGCGATCGAGCCCAAGCTGCGACAGTCAGAGATCGAGCGCGCCATCCGCAAACCGACCGAAAGCCTCAATGCCTATGATCTCTATCTGCGCGCGCTTGCCGAGTCGGAAAAGGGGGAAGCGGGGCTCCGCAAGGCGGTCGCCTTGCTCAAGACGGCGCTTGCAATTGATCCATCTTACGCTGCCGCCGCCGCGCGGATTGCCTATTGCCGCATCATTTTGCGATCGCATGGCTTTCAGGTGTCGGAAGAGGAAATGGCGGAGACCGGACAGCTGGCGGCGCAAGCGGTCCGGTTCGGCAACGACGATCCGGAGGCGCTGGCGATGGGTGCTCACGGAGCGATTTATTTCAGTCGCGCCGACGGCATCGCCGAGAGCGCCTCCGACCGCGCGCTGGCTCTTAACCCCAATTCGGCGTGGGCTTGGGTAGCGCGCGGATGGGTGCTGGTTTTGCGCAACCGGCCTGAGCCGGCCATCGAGGCGTTTGAGAGGGCGATGCGGCTGAGCCCGCTCGATCCGCACACCTATTATTTCCTCGGCGGTGTCGCCTTCGCCTATCTGTATCGGCGGCGGTTCGAGGAGGCCATCGAATGGGCCGATCGGTCGTTAAACCACGAACCGAACTTTACTCCCGTGCTGCGCGTTAAGCTCGTCGCCTGCGCCCACCTTGGCCGTGTGGAGGAAGCGCGGCAATGCCGGCGGCGGGTGGATGAGCTGCAGCCGGGACTGACAATCGCGCAAGTGAAGAATTATCCGGGGATGTCGGTCTCGCCCGAAATCATGGACCTGTTCGCCGACGGCTTCCGCAAGGCCGGGGTGCCGGAGACATGAGCCAGACCCGTCGTCTCGCCGCGATTTTGGCCGCCGATGTGGCGGGGTATTCGCGGCTGATGGGGGCGGATGAGGAAGGCACGCTCGAACGCCTCAAAGCGCTGCGCCGCGAGCTTCTTGATCCGAAAATCGCCGAGCACAGGGGCCGCATCGTCAAGACTACCGGCGACGGTTTCCTGGTGGAATTCGCGAGCGTCGTCGATGCGGTGCGCTGCGCGGTCACGGTGCAGCAGGCGATGCCCGAGCGGAACACCGGCGTCGCGGCGGACAGCCGCATCGAACTGCGCATCGGCATCAATCTCGGCGACGTGATCGTCGAGGGCGACGACCTCTACGGCGACGGCGTCAACATCGCCGCACGCATCGACGCCTTGGCTCTCGCGCGACGTGTGAGCGTCGATACATAGCCCGAGCCGGTTTTCAAACCCCTCCGTTGGCTCACCGCCGCGCTCGGCCGGCGTGGCCTAGGATTTGCGGGTGACGCCGGCCCCGCGGCTCGCGTAAGGTGCGCGTCCGGGTGGGGCTGGTGGCGGAGCGCAGTGGCGCCCGGGAAGCCCGACTCGCGACAGAAAGGGAGGCCGCATGCTGGCGATGTGGGTGAAGGTGCGGGTGAAGCCGGGTGAGCGCGAGCGGTTCCTAAAGGCGATCGAGGTGGATGCCCTCGGTTCCGAGCAGGACGAGCCGGGTTGCATGCGGTTCAACGTCCTGCAGGACGAGCAGGACCAGAACGTCTATTACTTCTACGAAGTCTACCGCGACCAGGTCGCACTGGAGGCGCATCGGGCCGCACCACACTACGCGGTCTGGCGCGCGGCCGCCGACACGCTCGACGGGCCAGCCGAGGCGACGCGTTGCCAGACGGTGTTTCCCGCGGCAGCCGAGTACTGGTCGCGAAATAAGTAAAACGCGGCGGGCGACGCGCTCCGATCAGAGCGGCTCGCCGGCGCCCGAGCCTGTCGCAGGGGTCGGGATCCACCACTCCTCGCCGCGCG
>DATEQL010000420.1:0-7486 GCA_035272665.1 Allostellaceae bacterium | reverse complement strand
CTATGTATCGCAGTCATACTCATCACAATCACCCCGTTGGGGCTAACCTCAAGAAGCAACTTGTGCTCTACACCGACGAACTCAAAGCGGTGGACGTCATCAAGAAGAGCACGGATTCAGCGAAGTTCGCCGAGCGGATCTATCTCGACGTTCTGAGCTGAGAGTACTCAGCGGACTTGCGGTGAGCTCCGTCGTCGATGAGGCAGCGAGCGAGCCGAAACCGGTTGTCGGCCCGTTCGCGAGCCCGGCCGCTCGATCGTTAATCGGCGGATTGGCTGCAGCCGCGACCTGGCTCGCGGTTGCCGCGCTCATAGCGTACTGGCCGGATACGCCCGACAGCGACTGGGCTTACACCGACGACTTCGCCGCACTAACCGGAGCACTGGCTGTTGCACTCGCATTGGCGGCCTTTGCCGGGATCTGGTTTGCCGGTTTGCAGCGCGTGCGACGGCTTGCGCCGTGGCTGATCGCACTTGCGGTGTTTTTAGCCGCTTGGGAGGCGGTCACAGCAAAGCTCGGGCTGCTCCCGCTGCCGTTTTTCCCACCGCCACAGGCCATCTTGGAAGTCGTGGTCGACGACCGGACTCGGCTCGTTGCATGTGTCCTCGCCTCTTTTCGTCTGCTGGCGACCGGCTATTTTCTCGGTGCCACAATAGGGTTCGTGACAGGAGTGGCAATCGGCTGGTCGCGGATCGCAAATTATTGGATCCATCCGATCTTGCGGTTCATCGGACCGCTGCCCGCGACAGCTTGGTTGCCGCTGGCGTTCTTCATTTTCCCTTCCAGCTTTAGCGCAAGCATATTCCTGATTGCGCTCGCTACCGGGTTCCCGGTCACCGTGCTCACCTGGTCGGGTGTCGCAGGCGTAAACAGCGCCTATTACGATATTGCGCGGACATTGGGGGCAAGCCAGCGATTCCTAGTGCTCAAGGTTGCCATTCCAGCAGCAATGCCGCATGTCTTTGTCGGCCTGTTCATGGGCCTCGGCACTTCGTTTGCGGTTCTGGTTGTCGCCGAAATGCTGGGCGTAAAGGCGGGTCTCGGCTGGTACCTGCAATGGGCGCAGGGTTGGGCCGCCTACGCCAACATGTATGCCGCGCTGTTGATCATGGCCCTTTTGTGCTCCGGGCTGATCACGCTGCTGTTCCGCTTGCGCGACCGGCTGCTGTCCTGGCAGAAGGGTTTGGTGCGGTGGTAGTCGCGGCCGCCCCGTCGGAAAGGGCGCATCCGGTAAACAACAGTCCGGTCCGCGGAACAACGCTGACGATCCGTGAAGTGAGCCATCGTTTCGACCTGGAGGGGCAACCGCTGCCGGTACTAGACCGGATCAACTTGCGCATCGGCCGCGGCGAGTTCGTCGCCCTGCTGGGGCCGAGCGGGTGCGGCAAGTCGACTTTGCTGCGGTTGGTCGCGGGGCTCGACTCTCCAAGCGCTGGCGGTCTGTTCGTAGAGGGCAAGGCGATCGAAGGGCCCGATCCCTCGCGCATCGTCGTCTTTCAGGACCCCACGCTTTATCCGTGGCGGACGGTTTGGGGCAATGTTGCGCTCGGGCTGGAAGCGCGCGGGCTGCTGCGCACGCATCGCGAACGCGTCGAAGATGCTTTGCGCCTGGTCGGGCTCAGCGGGTTCGCCAACGCTTATCCGCACCAGCTTTCGGGAGGCATGTCGCAACGCACGGCTTTGGCGCGCGCACTTGTCAACGATCCGAAGCTGCTCATCCTCGACGAGCCTTTGGGCCAGCTGGACTCGCTGACGCGGATCACCATGCAGAGCGAGCTCGTCTCGCTATGGCAGCGGGCGGGCTTCACTGCACTGCTGGTGACCCATGATGTGGAAGAGGCGCTGTTCCTTGCTGGCCGGGTCATCGTGTTGAGCGAGCGCCCCGCGCAGATCAGGGCCGAGATCGTCAACGCCCTGCCGTATCCCCGCCACCGCGGCGATCCGTATTTGGCCGAGCTTCGGCATGAAGTATTCGGGCATCTCGGTCTCGATGCCACTTGGTGAGGATCGGGGAGGCTGGGCCAATGGCGGCATTTTCCGCTGGTCTGCGCAATCGTTATACCGCACCTATCGTGATCAGTCTGTGGCCGCTAATGGTAACCGTATAAGTGGGCCGCCCCCTTGGCCGGCACGCATAGACGAGTTAGTTTGCCCTGCATGGGGCTACCCGTTCAACCACCTCGGTATTTTGTAAAAGATGCGAGTGTTTGAACAGGATAACTATGACAGATATTTTGCGGCATCAATGTGACATTTGAAACTCTACAGGTAACATACCGGCAGAGTGACAGTTTTATGGAGAATTCTGGTCAGAGTTGAAGAAAATCTTGCCGTCTAACCCGGCGCGCCGAGGGGCGGCCTCACGGGCCTCCGGCCAGAGCGCCTGGTCGATCGTCTCGGCCATGCGCGCTGTCGCGTCAGTCGCATCGTGGTAGTTGACGCGGTACTCGCCGGGCAAGCGCGCGACGGTGATCCCGAGCCCCTATCGCCATATGACTTTGTGATCAAGGCAAAGCAGTTCGTAAAATACGGGGCAAATTGCTTCGGTTCTACGAGCCGGGCTCCGCTACATCATCGAGATCAAGGGGGATCACATGACCGCATCGAGGGACCCGACAACGGGCCAGGAAAGAATACGGAACTCGTCACCATCGAGGCGGCGACGGCGACGATGTTCATGCCGGCGATGATCGGTCCGCCGCGTAAGCACCGCTACATCCCGCTCCTGCCGATCCGGGTTGTGGATCTATGCCGGGCGGCTCGACCGACGGCAAAGGACGTTATGTTACGCTACTTGGCATGAGCCAGGATGTCGTCATTGCCGCCCGCCATGTTTCGATTCCCGCCCGTTCGGGCGTCGTACTGCCGCGCCTGGTCGCCGCGGCCGGCCCCGACGCCGCCCGCCGCTTCCTGGAATTTTTCGCCGCGACGATCCGCAACCGGAACACGCGCATGGCTTACGCACGCGCGGTCGGCCAGTTCTTCGCCTGGTGCGACCGGCACAGGATCGGCGAATTGGCCGATATCGAGCCGCTGCACATCGCGGCCTACATCGAAGCGCTGCAAGGCGCGATGGCGAAGCCGAGCGTCAAGCAACACCTGGCGGCTATCCGCATGCTGTTCGATTGGCTGGTGACGGGCCATATCGTCGCCGTTAATCCGGCCACGTCGGTGCGCGGCCCCAAGCACGTCGTCCGGCGCGGCAAAACTTCGGTGCTGGCGGCCGACGAAGCGCGCGCGCTGCTGGACAGCATCGACATTACAACGCTGGTCGGCCTTCGCGACCGGGCGTTGATCGCCTTGCTCACCTTCTCCTTCGCGCGCATCGGCGCGGCCGTCGCCATGCGCGTCGAGGACTACTACCCGCAACGGCAAGGCACGCGCCGCGGCGCTCTACAAGAAACCGAGCCAGGCGCTCGAGGAGGCGATCAACTACGGTCGCATCGCGGCGATAACGGCACGAGGTTTCATCGAAATGCAGGGCGCTCCCGGTGGTGGTCGATGGCGAGGTGATCGGCGCCATCGGCGCGAGCTTCGCGACGCCCGAGGAAGACGAACAGATCGCCGAGGCAGGCCTCGCCGGGCTCAGCAAGTGATCGGAAGCGGGAACCTGCTTCGGCCCCCCGGGTGCAGCCTGACTCCGCTTTCCATCATCGCTGGTCTCATCTTCTTCACTTTGTTGGATGCCGATGCGGCCGCCCTTGCGAAAGTCGGACCTTGCCTTTATAGCCGATTCATGTCAAAATGTCAATTATGAAATGGGGAGTTTCAAGATGATGCGAAATGAACAAGTGAGAGACTGGTGTGGGTGTGAACAAGCCGCGCTCGACGCTCGCGTCGCCGTGCTAGCCCGGGCGCGACCGAGTGCCGAATTCCGCTGCCATTCCGCTGCCAACAGCATTTTACGGCCCTGAATTCCGCTGTCGTCAGGCTCGGCAAAATCATATCCAAGATTCTGATATACATCATACTTTTAAAGTTTAGGGGCGCATTTCGAGGGCCGAAGGAGGTTTTTTCCCTGCCGGTCAGGGGAAATGCGATTGGGAGTCAGCCATGCCCGACCCCACCGCGCGCCGTCGTGGTGCTAAATTCTTTCCATGACAGAGGCAGAGCTTCCGGCGCGGGGTTGGGCTGTGGCATCGAGTGTGACCCGGCTGATGGATGCACTAAAGACCGCGGGGCCGCCGCTACTGTTCGGTCTTCGGCTGTGGGCTTCGGTCTGCCTCGCGCTCTACGTCGCATTCTGGCTCGAGCTCGACAACGCGTACTGGGCCGGGACCACCGCGGCAATCGTCTGTCAACCGCATCTCGGGGCCTCGCTGCGCAAGGGATGGTTCCGGATGATCGGCACCCTCGTGGGGGCCGTGGCGGTCGTCGTGCTGACTGCGTTCTTTCCGCAGGACCGGGGCGCATTTCTCGTGGGCCTGGCGCTGTGGGGCGCCGGGTGCGCTCTCGTCGCCACCCTGTTGCACAACTTCGCCGCCTATTCGGCGGCGCTCGCCGGCTACACGGTCGCGATCATCGCGAGCGACCAGCTCGGCGCGACCGGCGGCCCGAACGGGCAAGCGTTCATGCTGGCCGTCTTCCGCGCCAGCGAGATCTGCATCGGTATCGTCTGCGCCGGCGTTGTTCTCGCCGGCACGGATCTGGGTGGCGCCCGGCGCCGGCTCGCCGCAGTGTTCGGCGCCATTTCCGCTGAGATCTCGGGCCGGTTTACCAACACATTGGCGCTGGCCGGACCCGATCTCCCGGATACTCAGCCAATTCGGCGCGAGCTGGTCCGACGGGTCATCGCGCTCGACCCGGTCATCGACGAGGCGCTCGGGGAATCTTCGCAGCTCCGCTACCATTCTCCAGTGCTGCAAACAGCGGTCGACGGCTTGCTCGCAGCTCTGGCCGGCTGGCGCACGGTGGCGTCTCACCTCGTCCGACTTTCGCACGACCAGGCGCGGCAAGAGGCTGACGCCGTTCTGCGGGCTGTGCCGCAGGAGCTGCGATCAGCTCCAGTGCAGGGCGAGCCGGCACGCTGGATAGACGACCCCATCGGCCTGCGCCAGATTTGTGAGGCGGCAGTAAGGAGGCTGATCGTCCTGCCGGCGGCCACCCCATCGCTGCGGCTGCTCTCCGATCAAACTGCCGAGGCGTTGGCCGGCATTTCGCACGCCCTAAACGGGCTGGCATTGCTTGTCGACGATCCCGCTCGACCCGTTCCTCGTCGTGGCGGCTTCCGTCTCCGCGTGCCCGATTTACTTCCCTCTTTGGTCAATGCGGGGCGTGCGTTCGTCACGATCGGCGCCGTCGAACTATTCTGGATCATCACCGCATGGCCGAACGGCGCGGGGGCGATCACTTTTGCCGCGGTCGGCGTCATCCTGTTCGCACCGCGAGCCGACCAGGCTTACGCTACAGCCATAGGGTTTATGGCAGGGACCAGCCTGACCGCAGCTTTCGCGGCGATCATCGCGTTTGCGGTGCTGCCAAACACGGAAACCTTTGCCGCCTTCAGCCTCGCGATCGGCCTTGTCCTGGTGCCCGCCGGTGCCGGGATGGCCCAGCCGTGGCAGACGGCGATGTTTACCGCCATGACGGCAAACTTCGTACCGATGCTCGGGCCCTCGAACCCGATGAGCTATGACACCGAGCAATTCTACAACAGCGCGCTGGCGATCGTTGCAGGCATCGG
The DNA here is from genome assembly GCA_035272665.1 of Allostellaceae bacterium. Lineage (GTDB taxonomy): Bacteria > Pseudomonadota > Alphaproteobacteria > ATCC43930 > CGMCC-115725 > AP-15. The sequence continues at coordinate 1,803 of DATEQL010000420.1, read as the reverse complement.
GACTTCGGTGTTTTCGTTTCGCTTGATGCCGCCGCTGTCGCCGGCCTTTCGGACGCGTCGGTTGCTGGAGCTGACGTTGCGCGATCTGCACCGCCTCGCGACGGGTCGGATTCCGCGGACGCCCGACGATTGGGAGGGCCGCATGTACGGCCGGTTCTCGGCATTGCCGGATGCGGCGCAACCGTTACAGCGCTCGCAGCTGCTGGCGGCGTTCTCGGTCGGTACCGAGATCATCCAGCTTCGCCGCATCGCTCGCCGGATTGATCTGGGATCCGACCTCGATGCAGCGCTCGACGCCGTAGCGTCAGGCGACTGCGGGATCGCAACCGCCCGCCTCGCTCGGCTCGACGAGGCGCTTGCCGCGCGCCCCGGCGCCTCGCCGGCGGCTCTTCGGGCGCGGGGCCTCATCCTTGCAATCTCGGAGGCGCTCACCCAACATTCCGCTTACTTCGACGCAGGAGCGGCCGGGTGAGGTTCACCGAGATCAACCTGTTTGGCGTCTATGTCGCGCCGATCTCGGTGATGCTGGTCGCCGCCTGGGTGGTCACGATCGGGCTGCGCCGAGTTGCGGCGCGTTTCGGCCTGATGCGGTACGTCTGGCACCCCTCGCTGTTCGTGTTCGCCGTTTACATGATCGTGCTCTCGTCGATCGTGCTCGTCGCCGCGCGCTGAGTCGCCATGTCGGAGGTCGAAACCAAATCGAAGCGTGAAGCGGCGGCGGACAGTCCCGCAGCCGTCTGGACCCCCGAGCCCACAGCTCGCGAAACGCCCAGGCGGCGCCTGCGCATCCTTCCGCTGCTGATCACCTTGGCGACGATCGCGGTCGCCGGCGCCCTGGGCTGGGCGATGTGGAACGCCTATATGGGGGCGCCGTGGACGCGCGACGGCACGGTGCGCGCGTATGTCGTGACTAAGGCGCCGGAGGTCTCCGGGTATATCGTCGAGCTGCCGGTCGCCGACAACCAGTTCGTGCACAAGGGCGACCTCCTGATGGTCATCGATCCGACCAATTACAAGATCGCGGTCAGCCTCGCCGAAGCGGCGGTCCAGCAGGCCCAGGTCACCGCGCAGAATGCCGAGAGGGAGGCCAAGCGCCGCCTGGAGCTGACCAGCCTTGCGGTGACAAAAGAAGAACAACAGACCTATGAAAGCACCGCGCTGGCCAACCAAGCCCAATTACAGCAAGCCCAGGCCAATTTGGACCAGGCGCGCGTCAACCTCGAGCGCACCCAGATCCGCTCGCCGGTCAACGGCTGGGTGACGAACCTGCTGGCGCAGTTCGGCGACTACGCCAATGTCGGGCAGAATTTAATCTCCGTCGTCGACGCCGATTCATTCTGGGTCGACGGCTATTTCGAAGAGACCAATCTCGAGCCGATCCAGGTGGGCGACCCGGCCAGCATCAAACTGATGGGCTATAGCCAGATCGTTCGCGGCCATGTCGACAGCATCGCCCGCGGTATCAACGTCGCGAACGCGCAACCCAACGGGCAAGGGCTCGCCAACGTAAACCCGATCTTTACCTGGGTGCGCTTGGCGCAGCGCATCCCGGTGCGCATCTACATCGACCAGGTGCCCGAGGGTGTGGTCCTGGCGGCCGGGATGACGGCGACCGTGCAGATCGATCCGCGACCCCGGCAGCCGGCCAAGTGAACCGGCACGCGTTGTCGAGACGCGTCGATATCCCTACGACGCGAAAATCTCGCCAAGCCGCCGGATCGAACTGATCACCTGCTCCTGCGGCAGCCCCGGCCACTGGCAGCGCATGATCAAGTGGTCGACACCCAGAAGCGCGCGATACCG
>DATEQL010000419.1:0-3516 GCA_035272665.1 Allostellaceae bacterium | reverse complement strand
CGGCGGCGCCGCGCGGTGTCTCGAAGGTTCCGCAGACCGAGATGACCGGGACGATCGGCGGTCGATCGCCTTTATCGCTCAGGCCGCCTGGTAGGGCTTGATTTTGGCAACCTGCGCGGCGATGCGGCGCTTCGCCTCGACCGTGTCGAAGGCGTTCCGGAGCCGCAGGAAGTAGCCCTCGGAGAGCCCGAAGAACTTGCAGAGCCGCAGATCGGTGTCGGCCGTAATGTCGCGGCTGCCATTGACGATTGCATGGATGCGGTTGCCGGGAACGCCGATCGCATGGGCGAGCCGGTTCTGGCTGATCCCGATCTCGGCGAGAAACTCCTCCTTCAGAATTTCGCCCGGGTGGGGGTTCCGGAGCTGCTCCTCCATCGCGGGTGCACCCTTCGTTTCGTCAAAACCGTCAGTGGTAGTCGACAATCCCGACCTCCAACACATCGTTATCAGCCCAGCGGAAGCAGATTCGCCATTGCTCGTTGATGCGGATGCTCATCTGCCCGGCGCGGTCACCCTTGAGGAGCTCAAGCTGGTTGCTCGGCGGATTGCGCAGGTCCGCGGTGGTCCGGAGGGCATCGAGCTGACGCAATTTCCGTAATGCTCGATCCTGGATCTCCCTCGGGAGGGCGCGGCTGACCCGGCCCTGCCAGATACCCTCGGTCTCCTTGCATCTGAACGCCCGGATCACCGACCGCCTCCAAGATAGGCCGGCCCGGCAAACCCAAGCACCCCACGCCAGTCGCCTACCATTTCACCGCGGGCGATTTGGCGTTGCCCAGGCAGCTCAAACGGACGATGCTGCCCTCATAACCACCCGGAATCAGGCGAATGTGGGCTTAGAAAGGTCACCTGCCGCATGAAGCCGTCCCTCCTATCCGCTCTGCGCCGCTTTTCTCGTGAGCCAAGCCCACGCCCGGGGCCTGCTCCAGACGCACCACATCTCCGCCGATCTCGCAAACCAAGCCGTTGCGGCGGTTGTCGCGAAATGCGCCAGCCAGGGTCACGCCGTGACCGGCGCCCTGGTCGATGCCGACGGCGTGCAGCAGGCGGTGGGTGCGGCGATAGCGCCAGCACGCTCAACAGCGCCTTTGCCAACGCCTACACGGCCGTGACATTCAAGACCGACACGACTGCGGTCGTTGAAAGGTCAAAGACGGCACCGATGTTGGCGAACCTCTTCAAATTGCCGCATCTGCTTTTGCTGAGCGGGGGCATCGTCATCAAGGTGGGCGACGAGGTGGTCGGAGCGATCGGCGCCGCCGGGGCGCCGGGCGGCGATCTCGACGACGCCTGCGCCCGCGCCGGCCTGGACAAGATCAAGGAGCAGCTCAAGTAGCGGTCCGCTTGCGGCAAGGATGACGCGATGAGAGTCGGGATCTCGCTCACGAGCAATCACCCGGACGCGAAAGATCCGCGCCAGGGAGCGCGCTGGATGATCGAGCGGGCCGCGGCGGCGCAGCGCGCCGGGCTCGATTCTCTGTTTGTCGGCGATCAGCATGTGTCGCCTACGCCCTATTATCAGAACACGCCGATGCTCGGGCGGCTTCTCACGGAGTGGGGCGAGGCCCCGGCCGGGTGCCTGTTCCTGCTCCCCTTGTGGCACCCGGTGCTGGTGGCTGAGCAGATCGGGACGCTGGCCGCCATCGCTCGAGGCCCCTTTATCATGCATTGCGGGCTTGGCTGGGGCGACGCCCGGTTCGCTGCTATGGGCGCCAATATCAAGACGCGTCCTTCGGCCTTCGAGGAAGCTCTCGACATTGTCCGGCGCCTGCTGGCGGGTGAAACCGTAAGTTCCGCCCGACGGTTCCGGGTCACCGAAGCGAGCCTGGCGCTGCGTCCGGCCGAGCCCGTCGAGGTCTGGATCGGTGCCAGTGCACCGCCGGCCATCAACCGCGCGGCACGACTGGCGGAGGGCTGGATCGCGAGCCCCGGCCTCACCTTCGAGGAGGCAAGCGCGCAGGCCGATTTGTATCGTGAGCGCTGCGCCGCGTACGGCCGGCAGCCAGGCGCCATTGTCTTGCGGCGCGACATCTACGTCGGCGAGTCGTCGTCCGAGGCGCAAGCGTTGCTGCAGCATGCTCTGAGCCAAGGCTATCGCGGCATTCCGGCAGACGCGCTGATTGCGGGATCGGTCGAAGAGGTCGCGGACCGGTTTCGGGCCTTCGCGAACATCGGGTACACCGACATGCTCGTGCGCCACCTCACGAACGATCAGCCGAAGGTCCTGGGCTCGCTGGAGCGACTGGCAGCAGTACGCGCTGCGCTGGCCTAAGCCTGGCCCGGAAAGAGCGGTGCAAGTAAATGTCGTAAATGGAGGATCTTCAATGCTGGAGCTTTCCGACATCCAGTCTTCGCAAGAAGAGCTGCAGGACTACTACGCGCAGCTGGGCGCGCAGCACGTGACGCCGGCCTGGATCGGCGGCGGCATCGGCATCGAGCCCCGGAGCGAGGCCGTACCATACCGGTGGCGCTGGCGGGATTTGCGACCGCAGGCGATGCGGGCGGCCGAGTTGGTCGGCACCCAGCAGGCCGAGCGCCGGGTTCTGCGCCTCAGCAACCCCAACCTTTCCGGGATAGCGAGCAACACGCTCGTCGCCAACATCCAGATCGTGATGCCGGGCGAGATTGCCCGGGCCCATCGCCATTCCGCGGCGGCCCTGCGCCTGATCATCGAGGGAAGGGGCGGCTACACGGTCGTCAACGGCGAGCGCGTCCCGATGTACCCGGGGGATCTCGTCCTCACTCCCAACTGGTCATGGCACTACCACGCCAACGACACCGATGCACCGATGATCTGGCTGGACGGCCTGGATACCCCGCTGGTGCGGATGCTCGAGGCCGGGTTCTACGAAGAGTACCACCAGGAGAGGCAGGACTTTGGTGCGGCCGTCAACACCTCGCAGTGGCACTACCCGATGTCGGAGATGCGAGCCGCCCTGCAGCGGCTGGCGGCCGCCGATACCGGCGATGCCGGCGAGGGGATCATCCTCGAATACTCCAACCGGCTTACCGGCGGACCGGTGATGCCGACGATCGCCTGTCATATGCAGCTGCTGCGCCCCGGTGAGAGGACGCGGGCGCGCCGCCGTGTCTGCCGCACGAACCAGCACGTGGTCGAGGGTGCCGGCTACTCGATGGTGGGCGAGCGGCGGCTCGACTGGGAAGAGAAGGACGTGTTCACGGTGCCGACATGGACTTTCTACGAGCACGTCAATAGCAGCGACCGCCCGGCCTTCTTGTTCAGCTTCAGTGACGCGCCGGTGATGAAGGCCTTGAGCCTCTACCGCGAGGAGACCAAGTCGTAGCGCCGGGATGCGCGGACGATCCGGCACCAAGGACGACGCGGCGAGGCGCGTGACACGCGGAGCCCCACCGGTTCGGTTGCGCGTCAGATGATCGGATGACAGCTTTGCGCCGAAAGCGACGTTCCGCTGGCTGCCTAATTCAGCAGTCCTCTTACTTTTGGGGGGTAGAGTTAATCTCCGAGGGGTAGGGTTATGGGGTCGGTACTCCAAT
>DATEQL010000418.1:0-6570 GCA_035272665.1 Allostellaceae bacterium | reverse complement strand
CGCTGACTACACCGAGCGCCTGACCCGCATCTTCGAAAAGCACGGCACCTACGGCACTTGGTACGCCCACGCCTCGGTCGGCTGCCTGCACGTGCGCCCGGTGTTGAACCTCAAGCAAGAACTCGAAGTAAGAAAGATGCGTGCGATCGCCGAGGAGGCTTTCGCGATGGTTCGCGAATACCAGGGCTCGCATTCGGGCGAACACGGTGATGGCCTGGCGCGTTCAGAGTTTCATGAGGCGATGTTCGGCTCGCGAATCACGCGCGCCTTCGAAGAGGTCAAGGACGCCTTCGACCCGGAGAGTTTGTTCAACCCCGGCAAGATTGTACGGCCGCCCAGGATGGACGACCGCAGTCTCTTCCGTTTCAAGCCTGATTACCGGCAATTACCGCTTGACGCGGCACTCGACTGGTCGGAATGGGGTGGCTTTGCCGCGGCGACCGAGATGTGCAACAACAACGGCGCCTGCCGCGCGCGCGACGCCGGCATCATGTGCCCCTCCTATCGCGCGACCGGCGATGAGCAGCATCTGACGCGCGGCCGAGCCAATACCTTGCGGCTGGCATTGTCGGGCCAGCTCGGTCCCGAGGCGCTCACTTCCGACGACATGCGCGACACGATGGCGCTGTGCATCTCGTGCAAGGGCTGCAAGCGCGAATGCCCGACCGGCGTCGATATGGCGCGAATGAAGATCGAGTTTCTGTATCATTACCGGCGCCGCCACGGGCTCAGTGCCCGCGATCGGCTGATCGCGTATCTGCCGCGGTATGCTCCCTATGCCGCGCGCGCGGCGCCGCTGCTCAACCTGCGAAACCGAGTGCCGCTGCTGGCTCGGCTCGGGCAGGAGCTGTTCGGGCTGAGCGCGGCCCGCCAACTGCCGCGCTGGTCGGCCCGCCCCTATCATGGGAGAACGATCGGTACGGGGCGAGACGTAATTCTGCTGATCGACACTTTCAACCGATATTTCGAGCCGGAGAACGCGCGCGCCGCCGAGCGCGTGCTGGGGCGCGCCGGCTATCGTCTCGTAATCCCCGACCCGGCGAACCAGCGGCCGCTCTGTTGCGGGCGTACCTTTCTCGCGGCCGGTCTCGTCGAGGAAGCGCGGCGCGAAGCCCGGCGCTTGCTCGACGCACTCGCGCCGCATATCGCGGCAGGCAAGCCGATCGTCGGGCTCGAGCCCTCCTGTCTCTTGACTTTGCGCGACGAGCTCCCGGTGATGTTGCCGAGCGCCGAAACCAGGGCGCTCGCCGAGCGTGCCCGGCTCCTCGAAGAATTTATCGACGGCGAGCACAAGGCCGGGCGGTTCCGGCTGTCGTTCGCCCCAATGGAGGGCCGGACGGCATTGCTCCACGGGCATTGCCACGAGAAGGCTTTCGACACGGTGAGCGCCTCAGTTAGTGCGCTGCAGCTCATTCCTGGTCTGATCGTTGAAACCTTCGACGCGACCTGTTGCGGCATGGCCGGAGCTTTCGGCTACGAGGCCGAGCATCATGATCTGTCGCTGAAGATCGGCGAACTCGGCGTTCTGCCGAAGATGCGAGCAGCTCCACCCGACACATTGCTCGCCGCAAACGGTACGAGCTGCCGTCACCAGATCGCTGATGCCGCCGGCCGCGAAGCCCGCCATCTCGTCCGCATCCTGGATGAGGCTTCCGCCGGGATGGGGGTCTGACACGCGGGACAACTAACCATGAGCGGCTGGCGGACAGTCCCACCTGGGCTTCGGGACCTCGATTACACAGCAGCGCTTTCTAGCCGGCGTTCCGCCTCGGCCTGGATGATTCGAGCGAGATCCGGCTGGCGCAGAAGGAGCTGGCGAAAATCGACGATGTCGAGGCTCAGAAGCGTGCATGGCTGTGCCGCAACGATCGTCGCGTTGCGTGGGTCGCCGGTCAGCAATGCCAGCTCACCGAAGAACCCCCCTGTCCCGAGAGAAAAAAATTGCTCCGGCGCCAGCCGGACCTCGACTTCGCCAGAGGCAACAAAATACATGCAATCCCCGCGCTCGCCGCGCCGCATGATGACCGCCCCGGTCGGGTAATCCCGCGGGCGCAGCAAGCGCGCCACGTCCGCGATGACCGCGGCCCCGACATCGTGGAAGAAGGGAACCTTGGCAACGAGGTCCCAGGTTCTCAGAAACTCGCGGCGGCGCAATTCCTCCGCATAGCCCGTCGCGAGGATGCCGGCCCACAAGGCGAAAACGAGAATGCCGCTGACCATGACGATCCCGGCCAGCATCCGACCGAGCACGGTGTGCGGTACGACGTCGCCGTAACCAGTGGTCGTCATGGTCACGATCGCCCACCACAACGCCGCCGGGATCGACCCGAAATCATCGGGTTGGGACGAGCGCTCCAGGAGGTAGACGAGGCTCGCCGCGAGGAGGAGCACGATTCCGAAGCCGAGCAGAACCGAGAGCAGCGCTTGCCGGGCATTGCTGACCACGCGCTCCAGGCTCGCCAGGCCCGGTGTATAGCGGACGAGCTTGAACGCCCAGATGAACCCGAACAGGGTCCCGGAGCGAGGATCGAACACGATGTCGAGCACGCCCGGGAGGGCGCCGAGGAGGTCGAATATGCCGCCGAGCGATGTGGCCCAGGCAAGGCGCGACGGCCACCTCCCGCGGTGCGCCGCGCCGGGGGCTCCCGGTGCAGCTATCAGACGAAGCACGTATTCGGCAAAAAAGAATGCACAGACGATCTGAAATCCGGCGTCGAGCACTCCGCCGTAAGCTTTGTGCCATGGCCTCACCGTCTCGGCGAGCATTATCCCGATCCCGGCCGCGACCATCGCATGATGCACGCTGCGGAAGATGCTCGCGGCAGGGTCGCGGGTCTCGGGATGCAGAATCTGGTAGAGGCGTTCCTCGTCCATACCTTATTCTAGGGATTCGGCGGTCGGGCCGGAATAGAGGGCGGCCGTGGCAATTCCTGGCCCGTGTCACTGTTCGGCGAGGTGTGGCTTAGCGTGTCGGCGCGGCGCGAGCCTTGCTCGCGCCCGAAGCGCCGTTTCCCGCGCCTCGCAATTCCTGTTATAGGGATCGGGGATCACGGGGGGACGGTGGCCATTTTTCCAAACAATCGGCGAGCCCTTCTCGCCTTCCTCCACGACGCGCTGATGGCGGCAACCTCGTTCGTCGCCGCGCTGTATTTGCGGATCGGAGGCGACATCGTCGGCTACCAGCCGCGCCTGACCGTCATCTACGTTGTCGGCTTTACGCTGATCGCCGCGGGCGCATTCCTGCTCACCGGTCTATACCGCGGTATCTGGCGTTTCGCCTCGCTACCAGATCTTTTCAATATTACCCGCGCGGTGACCTTGACGGTGGTGGTCTTCCTGCCGGTGATGTTCGTCCTCACCCGCCTCGAGGCGCTTCCGCGGTCGACATTGCTGATCGATTGGTTCGTACTGATCGCGTTGTTGGGCGCACCCCGCCTCGCCTACCGGCTGTCCAAGGACCGCGGTCTCGACCACATTCTCGAACGCGCCAAGTACCACAGCGTTCCAGTGCTGCTGATCAGCACGAAGGACGGCGCCGACACCTTCATCCGCGAGATGATGCGCGACCCGCGTGCGGTGTATCGCGTGGTCGGCGTCCTTGCCGATACGCCCTCGCGGGTCGGCCGGGAGATCTACCGTGTCCCGGTCCTTGGTACCATCGACGCGCTCGAGGAGGTCGTCGAGCGACTGGATCGGCGCGGCAGACGCCCGCAAAAGCTGATAATCACCGCACAAAACTTTTCCGGCGCACAAATGCGAGGGCTGCTGGAGCGCGCTGACGCCCTCGCGATCCCGCTTGCGCGACTGCCGAGGCTCACCGATTTTCGGCGCAACCTCGACAACCTCGAACGTGTGATCGAGCCGATCGCGCTCGAGGACCTTCTCGGCCGTCCGCAGGCGGTGCTCGACCGCGATGGGATGGCGCGGCTGGTGTCGGGGCGCCGCGTGCTCGTCACCGGGGCCGGCGGGACGATCGGCGCCGAGCTCTCCCGGCAGATCGCGGTCTTTTCGCCCAGTCGGCTTCTCGTGCTCGACAATGGCGAATTTGCGCTCTACGCGATCGACGGGGAGCTGCGCGAACGCTTTCCGGGGCTGGCCCAGCTTCCGCTGTTGCGCGATGTGCGCGAGCGCGGGCAAATCGACGAGGTTATGGCCGTCGAGAAACCCGAGATCGTGTTTCATGCAGCCGCGCTGAAGCACGTCGCCATGGTCGAGGCCAACCCGATCGAGGGGGTGATGACCAACGTCGTCGGCAGCCGCAACGTGGCCGAGGCGGCGCGTGCCTTCGGCGCCTCGCTCGTCGTCATGATCTCGACCGACAAGGCGGTCAATCCGGTGAGCGTGATGGGCGCCACCAAGCGCATCGCCGAGAGCTTCTGCCAGGCGCTCGACCTTTACGAGGCGCGGCGCCGCGCGCCCTCCGGGCAGGGAACCCGATATGTCACCGTGCGCTTCGGCAACGTGCTCGGCTCGACCGGGTCGGTGGTGCCGCTGTTCGCGCGCCAGCTCGCGGCCGGCGGGCCGCTGACCGTCACCGATCCCGAGGTCTCGCGCTTTTTCATGACGGTGCGCGAGGCCGTCGAGCTGGTCCTGCAGGCTTCAGCTCTGTCGCCCGACCCGGCGGCGACGGACGCGCGCGGCAAGATTTTCGTGCTCGACATGGGCGAGCCGGTCAAGCTCGTCGACCTGGCGCACCAGATGATCCGTCTCGCCGGGCTGCGCCCCGACCGCGACATCAAGATCGAGTTCATCGGGCTGCGCCCGGGCGAAAAGCTGCACGAGGAGCTGTTCCACCCGGCCGAGCCGCTGATGCCGACGGCGAACCCCGCGATCCGCCTCGCCGCCCCGCGCACCGCCGACTATCCGATGCTGGCCCGCTCGATCGACGAGATCGAGGAGAACGCCCGCCTGCGCCGCGAAGACCGCGTTCTCCAGCTTCTCGAACGGCTGGTGCCCGAGTACCGCCGCGGCATGCCCGGGCCGAGCGCCGCTATCGCCTCGGGGGGATGAACGGAGCCCGCCCGGGCCCAAAACAACGAATTTCGTGAGATTTGCCCTCTGCGCGCCCGATTTGAGCTGGAAGACACGCCGGATTTCAATAACTTAAGGAGCAAATTCGCTAACCGAAGGAACAACCGAATAAATCGCTCGAACAAGCGAATTTTTCGGAATTTTTTCGCTCTAACAATGGAAAAACAACGGAATTCGCGAATCTAGGAGATTCGTCATTCCTCCGGCGCGCGGCGATCGCCTAGGTCAGCCGCTTTTCAGGCGCCGCCAGGGTCCCTTCTCACCTCCCGGCAACGGCAAGCTTGCCGCTGGTGTTCTCGGTTTCTTCACGCCGACAAATCGGCTAGGCTCTCGACGATGCATCCCCTCCAAGTTGCAGGCTTCGATTTTCGCTTTCGCGCGCGGCAGCCGATGCGGATGCCGGGCTATATGGGCTCCGCCTGGCGCGGCGGCTTCGGCCGCGCGCTCAAGCGCGCGGTCTGCGTCACCGGGCTCCCCACCTGCCCGGGCTGCCCGTTCGAGGCGAGTTGCGTCTATCCCTACCTGTTCGAGACGGCACCGGGCGGCGAGGGCGGAATCCTCGCCGGCTACGACCGCGTGCCGAACCCGTTCGTGCTGGCGCCGCCATGGGAAGAGGGCCGATTGCTGCCGGCGGGAGGCGAAACCGGAATTCGCCTCGTGCTGATCGGGCGCGCCGTCGAGCACGCCGGCTTCGCCAAGCAAGCGGTGGTCGAGGCGGGGCTGCGTGGGCTCGGCCCCGACCGCGGCGCTCTCGATCTCCTTGCGGTCGACCCGGTCACCCTGCCGCCAGCGGGGCCCTGCCCCGACCACGTCGAGATCGAGCTGACGAGCCCGCTGCGCCTCGTCGAGGCGAACCGGCTCGTCGGTCCGGAAGCGCTGCGGCCGCGCCACTTGTTGCGGGCCCCCGTTGCGCCGCGTCTCGATCCTTGCCGAGCGCCACGGGCCGGCGCCGCTCGACCTCGATTACCGCGTGCTCAAGCAGTGCGCCGAGAAGGCCGAGTTCGTCGCGTCCGCGCTGCGCTGGGTCGAGTGGGCGCGCTGGTCCGGACGCCAGCAGGCGCTGCTCAGGATGGGCGGATTGCTTGGCGGGCTGGCGCTGCCGCTCGCGGGCCTGGAGCCGTTCTGGCCGTTTCTCGGGCTCGCCCCCCTGGGTGCATGTCGGCAGGGGTGCAACGATGGGGCTCGGCGCCCTGCGGGTCGCCGCGGTATGACCGAACCCGCCTCCTACCCCCGATGCATCCTCCTTGCGGTGACCGGGCTTTCCCCGCAGATCGTCACCGAGACGCTCTACGCGCTTGCGGTAACGGGGAGCCCCGCCTGGGCGCCCACGGAGATCCGGATCATCACGACGCGACGGGGCGCGGGGGAGGCGCAGTATCCCTGCTATCATCGACACATGTTTGACACACATCCTCGGTAGAACTCTTGCCGATGATCCACAGCGGCTGCGCACAGCGATCGAGGGTCGAATGATCGGTTTTGTTTCTTGCAACCGTGCAAACCGGTTTTGGATGTCATTTCAGGCGTTCGCGATCGCGG
>DATEQL010000417.1:0-4263 GCA_035272665.1 Allostellaceae bacterium | reverse complement strand
AACCCCGATCGCGAAGGCACGGCCATAGTCCAGATGGGCAGGCTCATGGCGGTGCCCATGCGCCTGCCGGTGGTGATCGTGCTCCATGTACTCGATCATAGCGGAAACTCGGCTGGGAGTGGCGACAACCCGCGACGACCGGTCTACGATCCGACGTTCAGGTTAAGGAGCTTTGCCTATGGCGCGGATCGCGGTCGGCGGGTTTCAACACGAGACAAACACTTTTGCCCCGCTCACGGCGAGCTGGGCGGATTTCGAGCGGGCCGATGCTTGGCCGCCCTTTGTGCGCGGGCCGGAGCTGATCGAAAGCCGTCGAAGGGTTCAACATCCCGATCGCCGGCGCCGTGAAGACATTGCTGGCGCTCGGTCACGAGCTGGTGCCCTTGTGCTGGTGTTCGGCGCCGCCCTCCTCCTATGTCGAAGGGGAGGCTTACGAGAAGGTCGCCGGCTGGATCGTCGAGGATCTGCGGGCGCACGGACCTGTAGATGCGGTCTATCTCGATCTCCACGGAGCGATGGTCGCCGAGCACTTCGAGGATGGTGAAGGCGAGTTGATGCGCCGCATCCGCACGGTGATCGGCGAGCGCATCCCGCTCGTCGCCAGCCTCGACTACCACACCAACATGACGCCGGAGATGGTGCGGCATGCGACTGCGATGATCGGCTACCGGACCTACCCGCACATCGACATGGCTGAAACCGGGGGCCGCTCGGCCCGGCTCCTCGATCGATTGCTAAGGGACCGCCGGCCGCTTCACAAGGCATATCGGCAGCTCGATTTCCTGATCCCGCTGGTGTGGCAATGCACGTTGATGGAGCCGGCCAAGGGGATCTTCGAGCTGATCGCGGAGATCGAGCGCGGCAGCGACAGAGCGGGCGGCCCGACCGGCTCGCACAATCAGGGAATTGTCAGCATCACCCATACGCCGGGCTTCCCGCCGGCCGACATCGCCCAATGCGGACCGGCGCTTGTCGTCTATGGACATGACAAGGAGGCGGCCGAAGCCGCAGCAGACCGTCTCGCCGGCTTCATCAAAGAGAGGGAGCGAGGTTTCGACGGTAGGCTCTTTAGTCCTGACGAAGCGGTTGTCGAGGCGATGCGATTGGCGCGCACGGCGACGAGGCCGGTCCTGCTCGCCGATATTCAGGACAATCCCGGCGCCGGCGGCACCTCCGACACCGTCGGGCTGCTGCGCGCGCTGATCGCGCATCGGGCGCGGGGCGCGGTGATCGGCATGATCGTCGATCCGGCCGCCGCCGAGGCGGCGACCGCTGCCGGCGAAGGGTCGGTGATAGAGCGCGGCATTGGCGCTGCGGTCGGGTTTGCCGGCGAGAAGCCGGTCGAAAGAGCTTGGCGAATCGCGCGGCTCGCCAGCGGCGTCTTTACCGGGTCGGGGCCGATGTATGGCGGTGCGAAGTTCCGCATTGGTCCGATGGCGCTCTTGACCGATCAGGAGAGCGGCGTCTCGGCAGTGCTCGCCTGCCGCCGCATCCAGGCGGTCGATCAGGAGATGTTTCGCCACGTCGGCGTCGAGCCGTCCGATGTGCCGATCCTCGCGCTCAAATCGACGGTCCATTTCCGAGCGCATTTTCAGCCGATCGCCGAGACGGTCCTCTGCGTCCAATCTCCGGGCGCGCACGTCACCGACCCGGCCGAGCTGCCCTACCGCAACCTGCGCAAGGGCATTCGCCTGCGGCCCAAAGGCCCCGTTCATTGCTGAGCGCATGGAAGAATTGTCGTAAACACGCACAGTGGCGGCGGCGGTTTCGGCGGGGAGTGTGTTCGCCTGTGTCGCGGCGCCCGGCGGAATTGTCTCCATACTGCCGTACGATCGCCGCTGCCGGCTCAAGTCAAATCGCGACACCGCCGCGCTCGTCGACAAAGGCGCTCTCGGCGGCAATTCGCCGAACGACATTCTCGGCAGTTAATATCGGCACCATTTGCTGCCACCTTGACATGTAGGTCTGCAAGCAATGCAATTTTTGGTGTTAAGCGTCTAGAGGTCGCAACCGTCCAGTTTTTGCCCGTGTGATACCCGAGATCGACATTTGACGCGCCGCTAACATCCCTTGTCGTTGCGTCTCTGATTCGCCTAAGCTCACGCGCCCAGCAAAGGTCGAAGCCAGTGCCAACGACAGTGTTTTTCACGAGCAACCGCATCCTCACCGGCGACCCCGCTGTCGTCGCTAGCTACGGTCCCAATATCCAACCCCCATCGGTATCGACCGATATAATGTATGGCACGGCCTTTGTGGACGGGGTGGATATCAAGGCCGATCAGCAGGGGTCGATCACCTCCATTCAGGACACGAACAAGGGCGCATTCGCCGCGAATGTCGCAGGCGACCTGTCCAATGCGGGCCGGGATCTCCTCGTCTTTATCCACGGTTTCGACAACACCTTCCAAGACGGGATCACGCGCGCCGCTTTTAACCGAGAGTTCCTCGCGACCTCGGGGAAGCCAGGGACCGACACAACGGTCTTGGCTTTCAGTTGGCCATCGCTGGGGAAGATCATCAGCTTTCCTGTGCTCGATGCTGACTACAGCCATGATCAAAAAATGGCCACGCTGTCGGGCGTCCACGTGATGAGCTTCTTTGCACAAATCGAACCTCTGCTCCGTACGGCGCGCGCCAACGGATGCAGGACCTATTTGCTCGCCCACTCCATGGGCAACCTAGCGCTCGAAAGCGCGGTGGAGAACTGGTTCCTGCACGGCAACGGGAACGCTGAATTGTTTAATGTAAGCATTCTTGCTGCTGGTGATTGCGGCTTCAATGGGTTCGCACAGCCTCATCTTACTGGCTTGAACGGCCTATCACTGCTCACTTCGCGCATTTCGATTTACTATAGCGGTAAGGACGAAGTGTTAGACCTAAGTCGGACCATCAATGGCCTTCAGCGTCTCGGTCAGGACGGCCCCAAAGACCGCACCGATCAGACCACGTTTCCGGCGGCCACTTACCAAATGTTCGACGCAACTGGTGTTAAAGACTACAACCGCAATTTTTTGACGTCCCATCAATACTATCGTCTGTCTCCCACGGTTGCGCGATGCGATAGCGGTCGACATGGTGCCGGTGCCGAACGGTTGAGAGGTGGCCAGTGTGGTCGCTAGGCGGACGCGCCCTACGCACGTCACCGGGTCTGCCTGCAATGATTAGTCGTGCAACAGAATCAGCCTAACCCGACGGGCAACCGAGCCGAACAGCGACAGGTGACAGATGGCGCGGCGGTCGTCGAGCTTGGTGGTGTGCACGCTCTCATGCGCCGCTACCCGCTGGGCATACTCAAGCTTGACCAAGTCGGCATCTTCATCGACGCGGTGCTGGCGATGCTCGAACCGGTCGGGATGCATTTCATGTGGCAACCTCCGCCTTAACCTGCGTGGCAGGCGGAGCAGGTAGGCGCTTTGGTTTATCTCCTGGTCCTCTGAATCGCTTCGGCGGGTGTCAGCAGCTCTAAACCAGGGCCTGCATCGATGTCGTGCGTACTTCGCGACGTGGGCGCTCCGAAGCATGGGTATATCGTTGATAGAATTAGGAAATATCCTCATCCCCGGCCCGCGCCGGGCAGGCTCTGAGGAAGCCGCGCGGTGGCGGTCTCGAAGGAGGCACCGCACTGATCCAGCTCCGGGGCAATACTTTCACAGCTCGCTGATGTGTCGCCTCTCTAACTTTGGCGCTGTCGGCGTCGTGGTGACGGCGGTCGCGACACTTTTCCCGACGGGATCGTCGGCGATGGAGCTGAAAGTCGTCGGCAATCAGCTCGTTCTCAGCGGGCGGGTCGTCGGAGACGAGCCGGGAAAGGTGCAAGAGGCGCTCGCAAAGTCGCCGGAAATCGACACCGTGATCCTGCGCAATTCACCCGGCGGCGACGCGCCGGCGGGCTATCAGGTTGGTCAGCTGTTGCGCGAGCATGGCTTGCGTACCGCCGTGTCCGGCTATTGCTATTCATCCTGCTCGCGGATGTTTCTCGGCGGCCGCACTCGCTTCTTCACCGATGATTATCCGCCGGAAGATACGAATGTCGGCTTTCATGGACATTATTACGCAAATGGGCGCTTGAACGCCGGCCTGGTCAGTCAATACGGTCTGCGAGATTGGATCATCCGATACAGCGACGGCAAGGCCGACCCGCAATTGGTCGAGCGCTGGATCAATATTCCGCACAGTCGCGGGATGATCCATTTCTTTCACCCCGGATTGCTCAAGCGCGCGGGTGTATCGACCTTCATGTGTCAAGGAGACGAACCGACCGGG
>DATEQL010000416.1:0-7600 GCA_035272665.1 Allostellaceae bacterium | reverse complement strand
GCGACCCAGCGCTTGGTGTCCGAGGGCGGCAGGTCGCTGCCATTACCACTAAAGCGCGGCAAGAAATCGCCTCCGAGGGTGAGCGCGTCCCAGCTGTCAGTAAATCAATCGTCGGCGCCGGGAATGGTTTCAAAAAAATCTAGCGACCCTTCGGAGCATGCTACCGACACAGACCCGTGATACTCCGGGCCCGCGCCGGTCGCACAGCAGCCTAGACATTGACCGGCGCGAGCGGGTTTCGGCCGCGGATCAGGTCGGCCGCCTTCCCCGCGATCATGATGACGGGCGCATTGATGTTGCCGCCGACGAGGTCCGGCATCACCGAAGCGTCGACGACGCGCAGCGCGTCGACGCCGAGGACCTTGAGCTCAGGGTCGACGACCGCGTCGGGATCGCTCGCCCGGGCCATCTTGCAGGTACCGAGGGGATGGTGGACGGTGATTGCGGTCGCGCGGATATGCGCGTCGATGTCGGCATCGGATCGGCAATCCGGGCCCGGCAGGACCTCGCCCGCGTTGAACGCCGCCAAATCCGGCTGTCGACCGATCTCGCGCGCGAGGCGCAGGCCGGCGCGCAATGTGGCCCAATCCTTCGCCGTAGCGAGGAAATTCTGGCGGATACGGACGTGAACAAGCGGATCGGCCGAGGCGAGCTCGATATGGCCGCGGCTTTCCGGCCGCAGCAGCACAGCGCGGCTGCCGAAACTGTCTGCGTAAGGCCGCACAAAGGGCGGGAAATATGGGGTTGCCGTCATCGGGGCGGCGTTGAACAGAAGCTGGATATCCGGAAATGGCAGCCCGGGCGCGCTCTTCAGAAAGGCCATGACCCCGCCCGGCCAATCCGCCGCGATCCCCTCGCCGTGCAGATAGGCTCTGCCCAGTTCCAGCAGGAGGCGGTCGGCGCGCATCTTGGCGTGTAAGGGGCCCGGCTCCTTGCGGGCGTAAGCGACGGTGACGGAAACGTGGTCCTGGAGATTACCGCCGACACCCCGCAGCGGCGCCTTTACCGCGATCCCCTGCGCGGCGAGCGCCTCGGGATCGCCGATCCCGGACAGCATCAGGAGCTGCGGCGAATTGATGACGCCGCCAGCCAGGATCACCTCCCGCTCGGCCCGGGCGATCAGCCGCTCGCCGCCCTTCAGATACTCGACCCCGACAGCGCGATGGCCTTCGAAAAGGATTCGCGTCACCAGCGCCTCGACCTCGACGGCGAGATTGGGCCGCGCCAGCGCCGGCTGCAGATAGGCGACGGCCGCGCTGCAGCGCCGCCCGTCACGGATTGTCTGCTGCGAACGGCCGAATCCTTCCTGCTGCGCGCCGTTGTAGTCATCGGTCAGCGGATGACCGGCAGCGGCGCCCGCGGCCCGACAGGCCTCGACAAGCGGATCCTGGTAGCGCGTCACCCGCGTCGTCAGCGGCCCGTCGCCGCCGCGATAGGTGCCGACGCCGCCCTCCCAGCTTTCCTGGCGGCGGAAATAGGGCAGCACATCGGCGTAGGACCAAGTCGTCAGGCCGGCTTCTGCCCAGCGGTCGTAATCACCGCGATGACCGCGCACATAGGCCATGGCGTTGATCGAGGATGAGCCGCCGATCACCTTGCCGCGCGCGCATTCGACCCGCCGCCCGTCCATCGTCGCCTCGGGCTCGGCGAAGTACCCCCAGTCATGCTTGCGCCGTTGCAGCATCCGGCCCCAGGCGAGTGGAATGCGGATCCACGGATCGCGGTCCCAACCTCCCGCCTCGAGAAGCAGAACCCGGACGTCCGGATCTTCGGTTAGCCGGTTGGCCAACACACAGCCGGCCGACCCGGCGCCGACGATGACGTAAGCGTATGGCCTATCCGGCATTTTCCGCGTCCTCGCCCTTGCCCAACCCGATCAGGATAGGGCATTCACGGTCACCCCGAGCACCCCTTCGTCCCCCCGGCGAAAGCCGGGGCCGGAGCCCGCCTTGGCCCGAACTGATTTTCGCTCAGAGGTCCGCATCGGACTGTTATCTTCCCCCGGCGCGTTCCGTCACCTCGGTATGAACGCGCGGACATTTCACTTCATCACTGTGTTGGATGCCGATGCGGCCGCATCGGTGGGGGCGCGAGCAAACTGGGGCCGGGGCGCAGGCCCAAGCCCAAGCGGCTGAACACGTGGCGCGGCCTTGCAAACGCGATAATGTTTCCACGAGGGAAAGGACCCGATCGCGACCGACCGAGGCAGGGGCAATGCTCACCAAGGACATTCTCTTCGGCATGAACATCTTGACCCTGGCCGGCTTCGTCGTCATGGGGATCACTCTGACGCTAAACCGCACGGGACAGGCTGGGAGGGCTTTGAGCATCGGCCTGATGGGCGCTGGAACGGCTTTGGTCTTCTTCGGGCTGTATGCGGGGGGCGGGTCAAGGTAACGGGTGTAGGCCGCGAGGTTCTATCCGCCCGATCTCACCCGAATGTCCTTGGCGGGCCACCCCAACACGCTCGCGAGCGGCGCCTGGTTGAGGGGGGATTGTGAGGGGCCATGGCTCCGGGCCTCTCTGCTGGAGCTCTACCTCCCAGGATTGCCGCAGCTGGAGGTCGCCATCATCTCCTCAGCGGCACCCTGCCTGCGCTCGAGGGCATCGGCCACGAGGACCTCAACATAGAGCGCCTGATCGGGCGGCCGAAAGCGGTCCAGGAGCTGTCCCCGCGCTCAACCGAGGCACGCAGAACCTCGAATGTTCGAATCGTTAAAACACCGGATCCTTGCCAAGGTCAGATTGTTTGATCGCGCATGAATATCCATAGCGGTCTGCTACGGACTTGACCACATCACGCACCCATCCCGGGCCGTTGGCGTAACATAGATCTTTTCCACAAGAACCGAGACATCGACAACCACGTTTACGCCGTGGCTCATGGTCTCTAGGGAGAAATCCAAGCGGTCATTCCTAATCACCTATCTTTACGAGGAGGCCGGTCGGTACTGGTTCTCTACCCAGCCGACGCTGAACCGGCTCGCCGAGGATCTCGCCAAGGCGCTCGCCGCGCACGAGGTCGATGCTGCGATTGTCGAGGTGCTGCGCGAGGATGCCAAGGCCAAGACCGGGTTTCATCGTGTGTTCGCGGCGCCGGATCAACCGATCGCGATCGATGAGGCGACGGCGCTGTCGCTGGTCATCCTGGGGCCGGGCACGCCGCATGCCGGCAGGGGCACGAGCAGGTCCGCTGCGACAGAAGCCGTCAGCGATACCCTGATGCGCTGCCGGAGCGCGCAGAGGCGGTTCCGCAATACATTGCTGTTCGTCGCAGCGGACGAGACGCAGCTTGCCACGGCTCGCGATGCTATGCGGCGGGGGTTGGCATGGGAGTCGATCGGCGGGGACCCACGCCAGGACAAGCGCGTCGACAAGCGCCTGCAAGATCAGCTGACTCAGGCCCAACTGGCCGACGCGCGCGACAAGGCAAAGAACACCCGGGAGGGCGCGGTGCGCGCGGTGCGGGTAGCCTGGAGCCACGTGCTCTTTCCCGTCGAGAGCACCGAACCGGGTAAACCCTTCGATCTCGACCATCCCGCGCTGACTGCACGAGAGCGCGCCGGCGTGCCTGCCGCGGTCTACGAAAAGGCCAGCGCAAAAGGCGACGGGATCGTCAAGGAGGCACTCGGCGGCGAAACCTTGGCCACACGGTTGGCAGAGCTGTGGCCGGCCGATCGGCCGCATCTGCCGGTGGCCGAGATCGCGGAATGGTTCGTCTACCTACCGAAATTGCGCGACCGCGTGGTGCTGGAGACCGCAATCTGCGACGCGCTCGCCAAACTCGATCCGAAATTCGCTTACGCGGAGGGCTTGGACGAACCCTCGGGCAAATATTTGCGGCTCCTCTGGCAGAAGGCGCCGATCGGGCCGATGCCGGAAGCCGCGCTCCTGGTGCGGCCGGAGGTTGCGATGGGGCAGCTGCGCCCGGTCGTGTCAACACCACAGCCGGAGCCGGGTCCAAGACCGCCCGATGGCGGTCCTGGCCCGGTTAAGCCGTTGCTCTCAACACCGCCGCCACCAACACAGCAACCGCGGCGGTTCTACGGATCGGTCGAAATCGACATGGTTCGGCCGGTGAAGGCGTTCGACGCCATCCTGAACGCGGTGGTGATGGAATTGCAGCGCGGCAAAGGCACCAAGGTGAAGCTGACGCTGGAGATCGAGGCCGACGCGGAAGACGGATTCTCCGAGGCCGATATCGGCGTCATCCGCGACAATGCGCGCCAACTGAAGTTCAAGACCGAATCCACCGGCTTCGAGTGAAAGGTTGAGTGACGACCGCCTCGCGCTTGGCGATCTCTCGGCGCTGTCCGTCGATGGTCGCGACCACCTTCTCGTTGCGCGCCTCGACCAGCAGCGCCGGCAAGCTTTTCGGGCGCGGTCCGCCGCGGGTTGCGGGATTGGCCCTTCTGGAAGGGCCTGCCCCGCGGTGGCTTGCCATAGCCAATCTCGTAATTTCGCTTCGTCTCGGACATGTTGTCTGTTCCATCTCATGGGTTACTGATGCTTGCGGCCGCCGGTTGTGGAAGCCGAGCCGGTCTCCTATATACAGCATAAATATGATTTTATCAATATAATAGTGCTACTTTATGTGCCGATTCAGCAAGGCCGAGACGTGCCGCCGAGTTCCGCTGCCGATCCGCTGCCGATCCGCTGCCGACCCGCTTCCGGTACCCCAAGGCTCACCCGATTTCCGCTGTCGCCCGGATCGGCCAAATCACATTCAAGGCACTGATATCAAATATATTTTTGACGGTCACGGGGCAATTTTCGGATGCAAAAACCCATTTTTCCGCTGTCGACAGCGGAATTGCGACGGGTTCGTCATCGCCGGGGTCGGGGCGATGAAGTGAGCGGATCCGGCCTGCCCGGGATCAGCTCTCGCCCGGCCTCAGTGCGGCCTGGCGGCGGTCGAGGGGTTTCGGGCGTGGCGTTTTGCTCACGGCCGCTTGCTTCGGCGCCGCGGCAGCCGCCGGCTCGGCCGTTGCGGTTGCTTTATTCTTGCGGCCGCCCGACACCGGCAGGCAGCAGTGCCGCCTGGCGGCGGTCAGGGACGGGTTTCGGGCGCGCCGGTTCGCTCGCGGCCGGTTTCTGCGGTGCCGCCGCCACGTCCTGCGCGAGGCTGAGATTCAGGGTCTCCACAGATTGATCACCTCGACGGGGTCCAGCCATGGCCCGACCCCGCCTGACGACGTCGTGGTACCCGGCTGCGCCGCCCCGCCGGCGCGGGGCTTTCGCCTTCGTCGGCAGACCAATCTCGCGTGGAACTCGATGGCAGCGGAGCTATCGCCCGCCGGCAAGCGTTACCACATATCGGCAAGCGCGAATTACGTTTGAGTGTGAGATGCCGTCGGCTGAAAAAATCTTGGAATTGCTGGACGTAGCGGAGGCCGCACGTGAACCCGGAGCCGCTACGGTCGCCCGGTTCGAGATCCGCTATAGCCGGTTTCTCGACCCCAAAGGCAACGCCCTGCGTCAGCTGCCCGATTTTGCCGCGGACCGCGCCGAGCTGGTGGCGCTCTACCGGGCGATGGTGTTGGCGCGTGCCTTCGACGCCAAGGCGGTAGCCCTGCAACGGACGGGCCGACTCGGCACTTTTCCCTCCGCACTTGGTCAAGAGGCGGTGGCCGTCGGGATTGCCGCCGCGATGCGCAAGGAGGACGTGTTTTTGCCGAGCTTTCGCGAGCACGGCGCCCAGCTGTGGCGTGGGGTCAGCCTGGTCGAGCTCTTCCTGTTCTGGGGAGGCGACGAGCGCGGCAGCAACTTTGCCGAGGCCCGGGAAGATTTCCCGATCTGCGTGCCGGTCGGCACCCACGCCCCCCATGCAGTCGGCGTCGCGCTGGCCTTCAAGCTCAGGCGCGAGAAACGGGTCGCGGTCTGCGCTTTTGGTGACGGTGCCACGTCGAAGGGTGATGTCGCCGAGGCGCTGAACATCGCCGGCGTGTGGCGTCTGCCGCTCGTCTTCGTCATCAACAACAACCGTTGGGCGATTTCGGTCCCGATCAGCGAGCAGACAGCCGCCGAGACGTTGGCGCAAAAGGCGATCGCCGCCGGTATCGAAGGCGAGCAGGTCGACGGTAACGATGTCATCGCGGTGCGCGAAGCCGTGGCCCGCGCCGTCGCCAAGGCGCGGGCCGGCGGTGGGCCGCACCTGATCGAGGCGCTGACCTATCGGCTGAGCGACCACACCACCGCCGATGATGCGCGGCGTTATCGGAGCGATTCCGAGGTGAGCCCCCATTGGGCGGAAGACCCGATCACCAGGCTGCGAAACCACCTCGTCGGCCGCGGCATGTGGGCGAAGGCGGACGAAGAGGGGCTCCTGGCCGAGATCTCGGCCGCGGTCGACAAATCGGCGGAGACCTATCTGGCGATCCCTCCGCAGGGAGCGGAAACAATCTTCGATTTTACCTACGAAAGCTTGCCAAAGGATCTCGCCGAGCAGCGCCGAGCCGCACTCGGCGCGGTGCCGGAGTGAGGTGTGGGATGTCCGAGATCACCTTGGTCCAGGCCGTCAATCTGGCGCTCCAGCGCGCCATGGCGGAGGATGCCAATGTCCTCGTCCTAGGCGAGGACGTCGCCGCCGAGGGCGGGGTGTTCCGCGCGACCGATGGGCTCTTGAAGCGTTTCGGGCCGGAGCGCGTCCTCGATACCCCGCTCGCCGAAAACGCCATCGCCGGGCTGTCTGTCGGGCTCGCCGCGCAGGGCTTCCGCCCGGTCGCGGAGATCCAATTCACCGGGTTTATCTATCCCGCGATCGACCAGCTGGTGAACCATGCTTCGCGCCTGCGTACCCGCACCCGCGGGCGGCTCACCTGTCCGATGGTCGTGCGCTCGCCATCGGGTGGCGGCATCCGCGCCATAGAGCACCATTCCGAGAGCCCGGAGGCGATGTTTGCACACATCCCCGGCTTGCGTGTCGTGATCCCGTCGTCGCCGGCGCGCGCCTACGGTCTGCTGCTCGCTGCGATCCGCGACCCCGACCCGGTTGTCTTTCTCGAACCGACCCGTCTCTATCGTGCGGCGCGCGAGGAGGTCGAGGACGACGACGCGGCTTTGCCGCTCGACCGCTGTTTCGTGCCGCGCGAGGGCACCGACATCACTCTCGTTACCTGGGGGGCGATGATCAAGGAAACCCTGGCCGCTGCCGAAACCCTCGCTGCAGAGGGGGGCAGCGCCGAGGTCATCGATGTCGCGACCTTGAAGCCGCTCGACACCGACAGCCTCCTCGAATCCGTCGCGAAAACGGGGCGCTGCGTCATCGTCCACGAGGCGCCGCTGACCGGCGGCTTCGGCGCCGAGATCGCCGCACGAATCGCCGAGCGCGGGCTCGTTTCGCTGCTCGCCCCGATCGAACGGGTCGGCGGCTGGGACACGGTGATGCCGTTGCCCCGGCTCGAGCAATCTTATCTGCCGAGCGAGGCCCGCATCCTCGCGGCAGTCCGTCGGGTGTTGGCCTATCAATAGCCATGAGCACCTTTGTCCTGCCCGATCTCGGCGAGGGCTTGCAAGAGGCCGAGCTCGTCGCCTGGCATGTCGCCGAAGGCGACCATGTCGTGGCCGACCAGCCGCTGGTCTCGGTCGAGACTGAAAAGGC
>DATEQL010000415.1:0-4763 GCA_035272665.1 Allostellaceae bacterium | reverse complement strand
TCGATGTTCGTCGCCGGCGCCGCATTGGCCGATTCGCCGATCGCGGCGGTGAATACCGAACATGGTCTGGCAATCAAGGGCTATGATCCGGTCGCCTATTTCACGACCGGCAAGCCGACTCCCGGTTTGGCCCAGTTTTCCACCACCTACAAGGGGGCAACCTACCGGTTCACGTCGGCGGAGAACCGTGACCGGTTCATCGCGACGCCGGAGAAATTCGCGCCGCAGTATGGCGGCTACTGCGCTTACGCGATCTCGTTGAATAAAATCGCGGATATCGACCCGGAGGAGTGGGCGATCATCAAGGATAAGCTCTATCTGAACAATGGCTTCCTTGCGCAAACGCTGTGGTCCCTCGACAAGAGCGGAAACATAGGGCGAGGCGACCAAAACTGGCCGCTGGTCCCGAAGCTGGAGAACCCATGAGCAGACGCCTGCTGCGGCGAGGCCGCCATGGTCGAATTGGTCGATCGCCAGATCTGCTTTCGGCTTGCCGACGCGGTTCCCGCCGCGTCACCGCCCGGACAATTCCGGCTCGGAGATGCGGCGGCCGAGGCGCTTTCCGAACTCCTTCAGGTCTTCGCTTGCGGCGAGGAATCAGCGGCGCACGCCTTTGCACATCTTGGAAGTTCGCCTGTCGAGGACGCCGCTCGTCGCGGGCTGGCCCGCGTCGCGGACGAGGAACTGATCCATGAGCGGCTGCTGCGAGGACTGCGCCGCAAGCTGCATGAGCCCGCGCCGGACAGGGAGCTGCGCCGCGCCCTGCTCCGCTTCTACCACGGCATCGCGCAAGCCGACATCGGTTTGCACCTTGCCTCGATCACAGCGCTAGATTCCGCGGTTTGCGTGATTCTCTCCACCCTTCTTGCACCCGATCGCGTGCTCGCGCAGGAGCCGGCCGTCACCACGATCCTCCGTCGCATCCACTGGGACGAGGCCGGGCATGTCCGGCTCTCGCGTCGGCTCGCGGCCGAGCTGGTTCGCAGGGATGCGATTGGCGCCGTCGCTGAAAATGCCCGATTGGGCCTCGTCAGCATCCTCGCTCGACGTGGCGCCGCTTTTGAAAACTTGGGAGTAAATGCCGAGCGGCTGTTCGCGCGCATCGCTCGCGTACCGGACGGGCTCTTCCGATGATTGGCGCCTCCACCCCGGCGGTCTGGCATGACCCGACGCCGCTTCTGGTTCTCGGCACCGGCGCAGCGCTTCCGGGCGGGCCAATCTCGACGGAAGAGCTGTTGATGGGAGTAGAGCGGCGGTTCGGTCTGTCGTTGCACCGCCGCGGTATGACCGTCGCTCACAAGCTCGGGATCCGCAACCGCCACCTGTGCCGCGACATGGCGAGCCGCATAGAGGCTCCGCGGAAGGGGCATCGCAATCCCGATCTCGCAGCACTTGCCGTGCGGGGCGCGCTTAGCGACGCCGGCTTGGCAGCGCAGGATCTCTCGTACCTCATCGGCCACACCGCGACACCGGCCCGCCTGATGCCGCCGAACATTGGTCAGGTCGCGGAGCTGCTGGATTACGACGGCCCCTTTGTCGAGTTTCGGCAGGCCTGCACCGGTTTTGCCAACGCTCTGGTGTTCCCGCAAGGATTGCTGCGTGCGAGGGCAGGGCCCCTCGGAATCGTCGGCTCTGAAACGGGCTCTGTGTTTTTTGATCCGCATCGGGCGGCCGAGGACGCGGGTCAGCTCGTCAATCTCGTCCAGATGGGCGACGGCGCAGCTGCGATAATCCTCGCGCGCGATGACAACCGCGCAGGCGCGCGGCTCGCGAAGGTGTTCTACAGCCAAATGGGACGAGGGCGCGCGCCCGGCCTTGCAGTAGCAGACGGCGGATCCGACGCCCCGAGCTGCAGTCTTGGATTTCCCGAGTTCCGGCACGATTTCGCCGTGATCCGTCGCTCTGGCCTCGAACTGCTTCTGCATTGCGCCGCGGCGGCGGAGCGCACGGCAAGCGAGTCTTGCGACTACATCCTTCCGCATCAGGCCAATGGCCGCATGGATACCATCCTGGCGATGCCGCTCGGTGTCGCGCCTCAGCGGATCGTCGTCACGGCGGATCGGTTGGGAAACACTGGATCGGCCGCCATCTGGCTCGCGCTCGCGCTATTGAGGCCGACCCTCAAACCGGGCCAGACGGTACTCGCCCTCGGTGCCGAGGCCACAGATTTCATGTTCGGCGGGTTCCGCTATTGCCATGGCTGATCTGAGCCGCAGGTGCTCGGCGATCGCGGCGATGCCGCCTGGCGGCCAAGAGCCGCTGGTAGCCATCGAGAACATTTCGAAACGCTATGGGCGAATTACCGCGGTCGCTGGGGTGACATTGACCCTGCGGGCCGGCGAGATTTGTGGGTTCGTCGGCGCCAATGGCGGCGGCAAGACCACCACCCTTCGCATGCTCGCCGGGATATTGAGGGCTGACGGCGGGCGCGGGCATGTGCTCGGCTTCGACCTTCAGCGCGACGCCGCGAAGATTCGCGAGCGGGTCGGCTACATGTCGCAGAGGCTGTCGCTCTATGCCGAGCTCTCGGTGTCCGAGAACCTCCGTTTCCGGGCTGCGGTCTACGGGCTGAGGAACCCGCGGGCGGAGGTCGAGGCCGCCATACACGAGTTCGGACTGATGCCGTGGGCTCGCAGCCCGGCGGGCTCGCTCTCCGGAGGCTGGGCGCGCCGGCTTCAGCTCGCTGCCTCCTTGCTGCATTCGCCGCAACTCGTGCTCCTCGATGAGCCGACAGCGGGTCTCGATGCGGCGGCGCGGCAGGAGGTATGGCGGCGTGTGGAAGGGTTGGCGGCTGGCGGGACGGGCGTGATCGTATGCACCCACGACCTCGTCGAGGCGGAGCGGTGCTCTCACGTCGCCTTCTTTGCGGATGGGCGGGTCTTGGCCGCAGGGGCGCCCGATGAGATCGCGGCCGGCTCGCCAGTGGCTGTGTTTCTCCTGTGCGGTACCGACGTGCGCCGGCTCGCCAAGGACGTGACTGCGGTCACCGGTGTCCTTGCCAGCTGTCCTCAGGGTGAGAATCTGCGCGTCGTCGCAGATCCGCTCGCGGAGCTCGACCTGCGCCGCTTCGCGGCGACGCGCGCGGCGAGCCTCGCCCGAGCGGGGCCGCGGCTCGAGGACGCTGTCCTCGCGCGGTCGGTCCCGATGGGCCGGCGTCAAACATGAAACTCCGCGTCCCATGGAGGGCTGCGCAACGGCGCCTCAGACGGATGATGGCCGTCGCCCGCATTGAGACTCTGCGGCTGGCGCGGGATCGCGTGGCTATATCCTTGATTGCCCTGGTGCCGGCAGTGCAGATCGTGCTCTTCGGCTACGCCGTCAATCTCGATCCGAAAGATGTCCCGATCGCGATTGCCGGAAGCGACGGCCCCTTGGTCGCGCAGGCCGCTCGCATCGTCGGCGAAACCGGTTACTTCAAAATCATCGGCGAGGGCCTACCCTCCGGCGCAGCCGAGCGGATGGTCGCCACCGGTCGGGCGCTGGTCGGGATCGAACTGCCGCCGTCTGCTGATGAGGAGGGGTCTGACGATGCGCCGGTGCGAGCGCGGGTCGTCGTCGATGCGGCCGATCCGGGCGCTGTGCGCCCGGCGTTGGCGGCGCTGGAGTCGGCCTATTGGCGCAAGCGGGCGGCGGCTTTTTCTCTGGATGACGGCGCTTCCATCGAGGTCGACTGGCTCTACAATCCGGAGAGACGAACCGCCTGGACGATCGTCCCGGGGCTCGTCGGCGTCATCGTCATGATCAGCATGTTGATGCTCGGGGCGCTGACCCTTGTCCGCGAGCGCGAGCGTGGCAGCTGGGAAGCGCTCCTCGCGACGCCGGTAGACGCGTTGGATGCGCTTATCGGCAAGCTGTCGCCCTATGTCGTCATCGGGACAGTGCAGGGCGTGGTGGCCGTCGGGATCGCCGAGCTGCTCTTCGACCTGCCGGCGACAAGCGGCATCTGGACCTTGCTCGCCGCCGCGCCGGTCTATGCGACCGCCAATCTGATCTTGGGCTTCGCCTTCTCTGCTCTGGCGGAAAGCCAGATGCAGGCGATGCAAGGGGCCGTCTTCTTTTATCTTCCCTCGATGCTGCTATCCGGCTTCATGTTCCCATTCCAGGGGATGCCGAGTTGGGCGCGGGCGATCGGCGAAGTGCTGCCGCTGACGCATTTTGTTCGCGCGGCCCGCGGCGTGCTCCTGAAGGGCGAAGGCGGGGCGCTCGTCGGCCACGAGATGTGGCCGGTGGGCGCTCTTTGCCCTCGCCGCCGCTGCCCTCGCCCTCTATCGTCGCCGTCTCGACTGATTGCTTGGTATCGCGGTCCTATTACCGCCGGTGTGAAAGGAGGATTTCGTGAAAAGGTTTCGCTACGTCCCGGTGACCTGCGCACTACTGGGCAACCTGATGCTTATGTCAGCACCGGCAAGCGCCGACACGCGGCCCGTCGTCGTCGAGCTCTTCACCTCGCAAAGCTGCTCTTCCTGTCCGCCCGCGGATGCCTTGCTCGCTGAGCTCGCACGACGCGACGATGTGATTGCTCTCGGCTTCCACATCAGCTATTGGGACGGGCCGGGTTGGAGGGACCCGTTCTCGAGCCAAAGCTCCACGGACCGGCAGCGAGCCTACGCTCGGCTATTCGCTCTTGGTCAGGTCTATACGCCGCAGATGGTCGTTGATGGCGCCCGAGAGATGGTCGGGTCGGACCGGCGGCAGGTGCTCACTGCCGTGCGCGACGCGCGGCCCGAGGCGATCGCACCGGTGGCCTTCGCCGCCGATCGTCG
>DATEQL010000414.1:0-2395 GCA_035272665.1 Allostellaceae bacterium | reverse complement strand
GGCAGAGCGGCCCGGCCCATCTGCACCTGGCGGTTGGTGTTGGAGACGGTGCCGTCCTTCTCCGGCCAGGCTGAGGCCGGCAACACGACATCGGCGTATTTTGCAGTCTCGGTCAGGAAGATGTCCTGCACCACGAGATGTTCGAGATGGGCAAGTGCCTCGCGGGCGTGCTGGACATCGGGGTCGGACATCGCCGGGTTTTCGCCCATGATGTACATGCCCTTGATCTCGTCGCGGTGCACCGCGTCCATGATCTCGACGACCGTCAGCCCACGCTTGTCGTCGAGCGGCGTCTGCCAGAGGTTCTCGAATTTCGCGCGGATATCGGGGTTCTCGACCGATTGGTAGTCGGGGTAGAGCATCGGGATCAGCCCGGCATCAGAGGCGCCCTGCACATTGTTTTGGCCGCGCAACGGATGCAATCCGGTGCCAGGTCGGCCGACCTGACCGGTGATCATCGCCAGCGCGATCAGACAGCGCGCGTTGTCGGTGCCGTGTGTGTGCTGCGAGATGCCCATACCCCAAAAGATGATCGCCCGCTCGGCGCGGGCATAGGCGCGGGCGACGTAACGAAGGGTCGTGGCATCGATGCCGCAGATCGGCGCCATTTTCTCCGGCGAATAGTCGCGGATATGCTCGCGCAATTTCTCGTAGTCTTCGGTGTGCGCCTGGACGTATTGGCGGTCTGTCAGTCCCTCCTCGATGATCGTGTGCAAGAGCGCGTTCAGCATCGCCACGTCGCGCCCGGGATTGAAGCGCAAGGTCGCGGTGGCGTGGCGCACGAGGGTGTGGCCGCGCGGGTCCATCACGAAAACCTTGGCGCCGCGCTTTGCCGCCTGCTTGAAGAAGGTCGCGGCGACCGGATGATTTTCGGTCGGCCGGGCGCCGATAACGATGATGACGTCGGAATCGAGCGCTGCCGTGAAGGGGGCGGTCACCGCTCCCGAGCCGATCCCCTCCATCAAAGCCGCGACCGAGGAGGCGTGGCACAACCGCGTGCAGTGGTCGACGTTATTGCTGCCAAACCCGGTGCGCACGAGCTTCTGGAACAAATACGCCTCTTCGTTCGAGCCCTTGGCTGAGCCGAACCCGGCGAGCGCGCGGCGGCCGTCGCGGTCGCGGATGCGTGCGAGACTTCCGGCGGCGCGGTCAAGCGCCTCGTCCCAGCTCGCCTTGCGGAAATGCGTGTAGGGGTTGGCCGGGTCGATATCGGTGTCGTGCTTGGAGACACCCTCCCTGCGGATCAGCGGCTCGGTCAGACGGTCGGGGTGGTGCGCATAGTCGAATCCGAAGCGGCCCTTGACGCAGAGCCGGTTGTGGTTCGCCGGTCCATCTTTGCCTTCGACCGAAACGATCCGGTCGTCGCGGATCTTGTAAGTGAGCTGGCAGCCGACCCCGCAATAGGGGCAGACACTGTCGACTTCGCGGTCGGGAGCGTTCGTGTAGACGCCGTTCGCATCGACCAGGGTGGCCGGCATCAAAGCACCGGTCGGGCAGGCCTGCACGCATTCGCCGCAAGCGACGCAGGTGCTGTTGCCCATCGGATCGTCGAAGTCGAAGACGATCTTTTCGTGATAGCCGCGCGCGGCCATCCCGATCACGTCGTTGACCTGGACCTCCCGGCAGGCGCGAACGCATAGATTGCACTGGATGCACGCGTCGAGCTGAACCGCCATCGCCGGATGGCTGCGGTCGGGCGCCGTTGGCGCATGCTGCGGAAAACGGCTGTCGCTCACCTCCAGCTTGTCGGCCCACTGCCACAACCGCGAGTCCGGGTCATGTGCCACGGCGCGGTCTGGCTGGTCGCCGATCAACAGCTCGAACACCATCTTGCGCGAAAATTTGGCGCGCTCGCTCGCAGTCTGGACCTTCATGCCGGCCGTCGACCTGCGCACGCACGACGCGGCGAGCACCCGCTCGCCCTCGATCTCGACCATGCAGGCCCGGCAGTTGCCGTCGGCGCGATAACCGGGCTTCGGCAGCCAGCAGAGGTGCGGGATCTCGATGCCCCGCCGGTCGGCAACCTGCCAAATCGTCTCACCCGGTTCGGCCGAGACTTCGGTGCCGTCAAGGAAGAAGGAGATCGGTTCGGTCATCGGGAAATCCCCGGCGAGAACGTCGTCCCGGCGAAGGCCGGGACCCATTTTTCAATCGACTCAGAAGCGGCCCGATGGATCCCGGCCGGAGCCTGTCCTCGGGCCGGCCGCAGGCCGGACCCGTGGGCCGGGATGGCGATCAGGGTTTTTTGCGCGGATAGGTAAATCACATCACGTCCTCACGTCAGGTCCTCACGAAAATGCTTCAGCACCTGCTTGACCGGGTTCATCGCCGCTTGCCCCAGGCCGCAAATCGATGCGTCGCTCATGACCTGGGTCAGCTCCTGCAGCAGAGGCTC
>DATEQL010000413.1:0-12980 GCA_035272665.1 Allostellaceae bacterium | reverse complement strand
GTCGGTCTTCGGCCCGTATTCGGCCAGCCATTCGGTCGCGGGCCGCGCGTCCAGCTCGGCTTCGGCACGCTCGAAAAGGTCCCGGTAGTATTCGGCGTGACGGCGCGCGAGCCATTCGCGCTCGCCGCTTTCGGCGAGTTTTTCGAGCGCGTAGGCCCGCATCGTGTCGAGCAACCGACAGCGCGCGATAGTGCCGCCCGCCACCGCAGTGACGAGCGACTTCGCGACGAGATTGGCGATGCCGTCCACGACTTCCGCCGGCGCGATCTCGGGGCTCGCAATAACCGCGCTTGCCGCTTCCAGGCGGAAGACGCCGGCGAAGACCGAGAGGCGCCGCAGGATCACGCGCTCGGGCTCGCTCAGCAGCTGGTAGCTCCAGTCAAGTGTCGCACGCAAGGTCTGGTGGCGCGGCAAGCCGGTGCGCCGGCCGCCGGTCAAGAGCCGGAAGCGGTCGTCGAGGTGTGTCGCGACCTCCTCAACTCCGAGCACGGCGGCGCGCGCCGCCGCCAGCTCGATCGCCAGTGGCATGCCGTTGAGCCGCCGGCAGATCGCCGCGATCATCGCTGCATTGCGTCGGTCGGGCGCAAAATGCGGATCCGCCGCACTCAGGCGTTCGACAAATAGCCTAACCCCGCCGTAGCGCAGCAGGCCGTCCGCATCCTCGGCATCCGCCGCCGGTACGGCGAGCGGCGGTACCGGATAGACCCACTCGCCTTCCGCCCTCAGCGGCTCGCGGCTGGTGGCGAGGAGGTGCAGCCTCCCGCCGGCCCGCAGCACGGCCTCGGCCAGCGCCGCGGCAGGGCCGATGACGTGCTCGCACGTGTCCAGCACCAGCACCAGCCGCCGGCCGGCGAGCGCCTGCGCAACGCGCGGCGCCGAGACTGCGCCACCGCCAAGATCGAGCCCGATCGCGGCGGCAACGGTGACGGGCACGAGGCCGGGATCGGCGATCGGCGAAAACTCGGCCAGCCACACACCGTCGGCAAATTGCGGCAGGAGCCGGTGCGCCGCGGCGAGAGCGAGCCGCGTCTTGCCGATGCCGCCGGCGCCGGTCAGGGTAACGAGCCGGTGTGCTGAGGCAAGGCTCAGGATCTCGCCGAGAACCTCATCCCGGCCAATCAGCTCGGAAATCGGCTCCGGCAGGTTCGTCGACGGCAACTCCCCGGGCATCCCCCCGTCGCGACGAGCTTCCCGGGGATCGGGCTGCGCGGCGCCTATTGGCGTGCCGGCATCGGCCTCCGGGCTGCCGTATACGGTGTCGACCTCGGCCCTAAACTGGTAACCGCGTCCGGACACGGTACGGATCAGATTGCGATCCGCACCGAAAGCGGCGCGCAACGCCGAAATCTGCCACTGGAGATTGTTTTCCTCGACGATCCGCTCGGGCCACACGCGCGCCATCAGCGCGTTCTTGGAGACCACTGCTCCGTGCGCCTCGATCAGCGCCATCAGCACGTCGAAGGCGCGACCGCCGAGCTTGACCGGCCGGCCGTCGGCGAGCAGCTCGCGGCGATGCGGCAACAGGACGAAACGCCCGAACGCGATGCCCGCAGATGCTTCGGAAGCGGTATCCATCGGCCGCCATTATAGGCGCGTCACAGAAAATCGCAGATCCTTTTGGGGCGGCCTGCCCGGCAAGTCACCCTACAGCGCCCACTGATTTTCACAGGTTTTCACAGCTCAGTTCAAAGGACTTCACAGGTCTTGCTCCTTAGCTTTAGAGCGCTGGGCCGGACTGGTCGTACCGGGGAGCCATCCGCTACGGCCTCCGTAACCCAGGCCTTGAGCGTACGAAAGAGAGGATAGGACCATCATGAACGCAAAGTTCGCTACCCGGTGCACGGCGCTGGCCGCCGTCGTTTTTGTCCTGAGTACTGGTGGCACAGCATTTGGTGACGAAATGTCAGCCGCAGTGACCGTGCTGCGCGGAACGCCACCTCAGGTGCACCAGCAGCAGCAAACGCCTCAGCAGCAAACGCCTCAAAGGATTGAGCTAGCGCCGCTGCGCCCATCCTGTGCCGAGGGCTACGCCTACTCCCTTCTGGGCGGCTACTGCTACCGGTTGAGAAACCCCCTGGGGGATGATTGGTAAGCGGGTTTCGTTATCTGCGCCCAAAGCCCGGATCGCGACGCTCTGCAGTAGTTTGCAATAGAGTGTTAACAGCGGGCCTAGTGCGTATTGCCCCAACGTTGCTTCTTAACTCTTGTGCCGCTGGGCGAGGCTGAGCCGACTGGTCGAGCCATCCGACAACGGCCTTGCAGCCCGGCTTCGCTCAATCTGATCGGGAGGCGCCACTATGACCATGAATAATCGTCCAACACCTTCTCCACGGCGCACAAATGCGCTGCCCAACGGCGCAAGCTGGCCACGCCGGGCAACCGCCGCCAGCGCGGATCTCGAATTCGGCCGGTTCCGCGTCCTGTTGCGACGGCGGCAGCTGCTGGCCGGCGGCGTTCCGGTCGAACTCGGCACGCGCGCCTTCGATCTCCTGCTGGCCCTGTTGGAGGCCGACGGCTCCCTCGTCACTAAAGACGAGCTCATGAGCTGGGTGTGGCCGGGCATCGTCGTGTCGGAAGATAACCTAAAGTTTCAAGTCTCGGTATTGCGCAAAGCGCTGGGCGCTGACCGCGACCTCATCCGTACGGAATTCGGCCGCGGCTATCGGTTCACCGGCGTGGTGCGCACGGATGCCGCAAGGGACCCCTGCCGCCGCTCTACGCGAGCAAAGCTGCCCTCTTCCCCCGCAATCCCCGGGTCAAGCCCGGGGAGGGGAGGGTTAGGGAGGGGGCTACCGAGCTGTCGGCATTCGCTCCAATGCAGTGTCAATCGATCTCGTGCACTGACCGGTGACGGTTTCGCGGTCTCGACCCAATGAGGAGACAGATGGCATGACCGTGAAGCTCAACGGCCGCGCGTATGAACACGCCAAGCGACTTATCGAGGAAGGTAAATTTATCGACGACGAGAGGGAGGCGTGGAGCGACCACCATCCCTCGACTCAAATGGAGAAAGAATTTATCGACAAGAATGGTTTCTCCGAGTACAGCAAGTGGTTTTTGGCGGTAAATAATGAATACCGCCAAGATAAAAACCGGCATTACGAATTTCCTTATGGAGATTTCGAAACCGTGCATCGCTGCGGCATCCTCGCCGTACAAAGCCGGGCAGGCCAAGACAAATACTTCGATGTCGAAAATTCAGCAGCAGATCTACTTGCTGTGATTGACAAGCAAGCACGAAAAAAAGCCTAGTGAAGCCATGCTGACGCAGCCGAAGCCCCGTTTCACTAAAAGCCGCTCGGCCGCCGCGACGATCGCCTCCCGCGACCCGTTGCGCCGCGCCTTCGCAACGATTGATCTGCATCAATGCCGGGTCGGCGGAGTGCGCCACTCTGGTCGAGCCGCTCACGCTTGCAGGGCTTCGCCCTCTTTGGAAAGGCAGGGTCAATGCACAAGTGTCGGATCTTTACTCATGGAAGAACCGTGCTGAAGCTGCTGCTCGATGCGGTTCCGTATCAATTCTACTGTCGGCGCTCGCCTGACGCAGGCGCTGCAGCAAGGGCTGCAGCGGCCGCTTGGGATGCCATCCGGTTCGCAGAATTTTCCTTACTGCTCCTGATCGTCGCCCTGCAATCAGTCGCAGCTGGCGCCCAGCCGGCGCCGCGTGGGCCGCCGGCGGTGGGCGTGGTGCGCGCCGAGCGCCGGCAGATCACGCAGACAGACGAATTCATAGGGCGAATCCAATCCATCGGGCGGGTGGCGCTGGTGGCGCGGGTCAGCGCCTTTCTCGAAAAGCGCCTGTTTGTCGAGGGCGCGGAGGTGAAAAAAGGCGATCTTCTCTACCTGCTCGAGCAACCCCCCTATCAGGCGCAGGTCGACGGCAACAAAGCGACGGTGGCAACGCTCGAAGCCCAGCACACCTTTGCCGCGCAGCAGCTCGCGCGCTCAACGTATCTGTTGAAAACGCCCGCCGGTCTGCAGCAGAGCGTCGACCAAACGGTCGCGAATGAACGTTCCTTGGCAGCGCAGGTCGACGCCGCCAAGGCTCAGCTGGAAACCGCTGAGATCAACCTTGGCTACACCGAGATTCGCGCCCCGATCGACGGCAAAATCAGCGCCACGGAAGTCACCGAAGGCAATGTCGTCTCGCCGAGCAGCGGCACTCTCGCCAATCTCGTCAGCCAGGACCCGATGTATGTGCTCTTTCCAGTCTCGATGAGACTGGGGATCGATCTGCGCAACCGCTACAACGCAAAGCGCGGGTTCGATGCCGTGGTGCTCAAGCTCCGCCTGCCGGATGGGCAGATCTACGGACAGGACGGCAAGCTCGATTACGTGTCGCCGACGGTCGCGACCAACACCGACACGGTAACCGTTCGCGGCGTGATCCCCAATCCGCTGATTCCGGGCGTGCCGGCAGACGCCCCCACCCGCCGTGAGCTTGCCGACGGAGAGTTTGTGACCGTACGTATCGAGGGAGTGGAGCCGATTACCGTTCTCGCCATCCCGCGGGCCGCGGTCCTCTCCGACCAGCAGGGCGATTTCGTCTATGTCGTCGATGCGCAAAACAAGGCACAACGGCGGCCGATCCAGCTCGGGCAATCGACCCCCTCGACCGCCGTTATCACCAACGGCCTAACCGAAGGAGAGCTCGTCATCAGCGAAGGGCTGGAACGGGTGCGCCCCGGTGAAGTGGTCCTATCTGGGCCGGCGAGCCCACAGCCAGCTGTCGCGCAGCAGACTGCGCAGGACGGCGCAACCGGCCCGTCCACAAGCAAATCAAAGGCGGTACCATGATCTCGGCACTCTTTGTCGACCGGCCGCGGCTGGCGGTCGTCATCGCGCTCGTCATCACGATCGCCGGGCTGATCGCGCTGACCCGGATCCCGGTCGCCCAGTTCCCCGACATCGTGCCGCCCCAGGTCGAGGTCGACGCGTTCTATCCCGGCGCCTCCGCCGCTGACGTCGAGGCCAGCATCGCCCAGCCGATCGAGGCGCAGGTCGTCGGTGTCGACAAGATGATCTACATGAAGTCGGTGAGCGGCAATGACGGCAGCTACAGCCTGACCGTCAGCTTTGTCCTCGGCAGCGATCCCGACATCAACACCAACGCCGTCAACAACCGCGTGCAGACCGCCCTGTCGCAGCTGCCGCAGCAGGTCCAACTCCAAGGCCTGACGGTCCAGAAGAAATCGTCGGCGGTGCTGCAATTCGTCATGCTCTACAGCGAGACCGGCGAGCAGGACCCGCTCTTTATTACCAATTATGCAGTCATCAACATCCTCGACGTGTTGTCGCGCACGCCGGGGGTGGGACAGGCGAAAATCTTTGGCGGCCTCAATTATTCGATGCGAGTCTGGTTGGACACGCAGCGGCTCGACAATCTCCAATTGTCTCCCAGCGATGTCGTTTCGGCAATCGAGGCGCAAAACGTTATCGCGCCGGTCGGGCGTATCGGCGCGCGGCCGATTTCGAACGAACAGCAATTCCAGCTCAACATCCAGACGCAGGGGCGCCTCGTCACGCCGGAACAGTTCGGCGACATCGTATTGCGCGCCAATAACGACGGTTCGCTGTTGCGGATCAAGGATGTGGCACGGGTCGAACTCGGCGCGAAGAGCGAGGACATCGAGGCTCGCTTCAACGGCAAGCCGGCCGTCGCGATCGGCACTTATCTGTCGCCGGGCGCCAATGCCGTCGCGACCGCAAAGCTGGTGCGCGAAAACATGGCGCGGTTGAGCCAGCGTTTTCCGCCCGGTCTCAAATACATCATCAATTACGACACGACCACGTTTGTCTATGACACGATCCAGGACGTGCTGATCACGCTGTTGATAGCCTTCGTCCTCGTCGTGATTGTGGTGTTCCTGTTTCTCGGCTCGTTGCGCGCGACCCTAATCCCGGCGATCGCCGTGCCGGTCAGCGTTATCGGCAGCTTCGCGGTATTGCTGGCGATGGGCTATTCGGCCAACACGATCTCGCTGTTGGCGATGGTGCTGGCAATCGGCATCCTCGTCGACGACGCGATCGTCGTCGTCGAAAACGTCGAGCGCGTCATGGAGGAAAATCCGCAACTCTCGCCTGGAGACGCGACCAAAAAGGCGATGGCCGAGATTACCGGGCCGATCCTCGCGATCACGCTGGTTTTGTTTTCGGTGTTTGTTCCGATCGCCTTCATCGCCGGCGTGTCGGGGACCTTGTTCCGCCAATTCGCGGTCACGATCAGCGTGGCGATGGCGATTTCGGCGTTGAACGCGCTGACTTTGTCGCCGGCATTGTGCGCTGTGTTTTTGCGGCACGGCGGGCCGAAGCGCGGCCCGATGGGCTGGGTATTGCGGCGCATTGACAATGTGCGCGACGGCTATGCCGCAATCGTCACCCGTCTGGTGCGCGTGTCGTTTCTGGGTGTGGTTGCGATCCTCGCCGCCGCCGCGGCGATTTACGCGCTGCAGGCGCGCGTCCCGACCGGATTTCTGCCCGAAGAGGACCAGGAGGCGTTCTTCGTCTCGGTGCAGTTGCCAGACGGCGCCTCGGTCACCCGCACCAGCGAGGCGGTGCGGCGCATCGAGGAGTTGTTGCGGTCGATGCCGCAGATCGAGACCGTCTCTTCGATCACCGGCACTTCGATCATCGACAATGTCAACGAACCGAATGCCGCGTTTGTCGTGCCGACACTGAAGCCGTTTGCCGACCGCGTCGGCGCCGCGAACTCGGCACAGGCCGTGATCGGCAAGGTATTCGCCGAAGGGCAACAAATCCGCGCCGCGACCGTCATTCCATTCAACCTGCCGCCGATCATCGGGCTGTCGACCACCGGCGGGTTCGAATACGAGCTCGAAGGCCTCGAAGGCCAGGAGCCAGCGGCAATGAACAGCGTCATGCATGGGCTGCTCGTCGCCGCCAACCAGGATCCGCGGCTGACGCGCGTATTCTCGACCTATACCGCCAGCAACCCCTCGGCCTTTCTGAATATCGACCGCGAGAAGGCGCAGGCGCTTGGCCTCAGCATGAGCGACGTGTTTACCACATTGGAAGCCACGCTGGGCAGCTACTACGTCAATAACTTCAATCTGTTCGGGCGCGTCTGGCAGGTCAATATCGAGGGTGAGCCGGCCAATCGCGTCGACATTTCCTCGCTGTGGCAGATCTACATCCGCAACAAAGACGGCAAAGACGTGCCGCTCGCCTCGATCGCCAATGCCAGCATCGTCGTCGGGCCGCAGGTCATCACCCGCTACAACAACTATCGCGCAGTCCCGGTTCAGGGCAGCCCGGCGCCCGGGATCTCGTCCGGCACCGCGCTTGCGGCAATGGCCGAAGTGTCGGCGAAGACATTGCCGGCCGGCTATGCCTATGAGTGGACTGGCACGGCCTATCAGGAGCAGGCGGCCGCGGGTCAGACCGGGGCGATCCTCGGGCTCGCGATCCTGTTCGCGTTTCTGTTTCTGGTCGGGCTCTACGAAAGCTGGATGATCCCGGTGCCGGTGTTGTTGTCGGTGCCGGTGGGCGTGCTGGGTGCCTTTATTGGCATCCTGCTGTTCCGCGTGTCGCTCGACCTTTATGCCGAGATCGGACTCGTCGTGCTGATCGCGATGGCCGCCAAGAACGGCATCCTGATCGTCGAATTCGCCAAGGACCAGCGCGAAGAGGGCAAGGACATCCTCGAGGCGGCGGTGCTCGGTGCGAGGATGCGGTTTCGCGCGGTGATGATGACCTCTTTCGCGTTCATTCTTGGCGTCTACCCGCTGGTCGTCGCCCAGGGTGCGGCCGAACTCAGCCGCCACGCCGTCGGCACCCCGGTCTTTGCCGGCATGATCGCCGCCAGTGCCATCGGGCTCTTCGTGATCCCGATGCTCTACGTCACGTTTCAAACAATCCGCGAGCGCAGCGGCGAACGCATCCGTCGCCTCCGCCCGCGTCATGGCCCCCTCCCACCCCCTCCCGAGCAGGCGCAGGCGGGGGAAGATTAGAGTGGGGGCTGTCGCTCGGCACGCATCCCGGCTGATACCGATGGCCTACGCGATCATGGGCGGGCTGGCCGTAGCGACGGTTCTGACCCTCGACTTCCTTCCGGCGCTCTACGTGACCTGGTTCCGGATCAAGACACCTCAGTCCGCCGCCAGCGAGAAAATGGATTTTGCGCAAACCGCCATGGTTCAGCCCCTGACCTGAAGCGGGGCCTCCAAGTCCACCTTCCAACCACCGTCGGCGCGACAAAGGCCAAGGTTAATCAAGCCGTTGCGCCGGGAGAGAAAGGAGCAAGCCATGAAACATCTGAAATTAACCTTCGCCGGTATGCTCTTATTGACGGCCACATCGTCGGGCGCATTCTGCTGACTTTGTGATGAGTGCGTCGAATTTACTGATGAACGCTTACACCCGCGACGAGATCTCGTTGAGCGGCGATGAGCAGCGCATGATCGGGCTCATCAACCGAATGAGGCTCTTTGCTCCGGCTGATGTGGTCGAAGGAGCGGAGGCGGTTCTCAGAGCCATCCTCGAGATCTTGCTGAAGCCGAGTATCGAGCTCCGGCAGCTTGCGAAGGAGGCGTTGTCCAAGAGCCTCGATCCTGATCCGCTGCTGGTATTCAGCTCGATTTGCAGGGCTGACTTGGACAACGTGCACCGAACAGTCGTGTAAGGGGCGTCATACAAACCAGCGCATGAGGCTAATCGCCGGCGATACATGGATCCAAGGTGAGGCAGGCGATGAGAAGCCCCGGCCCGCAGACAATCTGTGAACGTAATTCTTACGCAAAGCATGCCGGTTCATCCCTTGAAATCTGAACAGAAGCTCGGCGAGCATGCGCGGCTACTGGAGGCCCGCGAGGGCACCGCGCCTTGGCGACAGTGGGGCTCGTATCTCAGCGAGCGACAATGGGGCACCGTCCGCGAGGACTACAATGGCTAGTCTCTGCTAAGGTTGACGCAATCGACGAAATCGAATGGGCGTTGAATAGCGGCCCGTTCACCAGAGTCGGGCTAGTTGAGCAGACAACGTCTGGCCCCAAGATCGTTGGACTGCAATAGCGAGCTTTCAATAAAATTGCGCCGCCTTTTTTCGGAGAGGCCCATGACAACCCCACTGCGCAGCGCCACTAGGTTGGACCGTTGGAATGCGATCCCCCAACTCAGCATCGAGCAAGGTCAAGGTCCGGAATTGGCACCCCTCAGACGATCAGGTCGGGATCGAGCAGGTCTGAACGTCGGCCTTGAACCGACGTTCTTACATTGGACGGAAATCCTCCCGACTGACCCCAAGGAGGCACTGCACACGGCCTCATGCAACAGAGCAGCTGGCGCCAGGCTTATGGACCATGGCTGGGTCGGCCGAGCAACCTTAAACTGATACGAGCACCACGCTCGCGCTATCGCCGGAGTTGTTGTTGAGCCCCGAACCGACACCGCATACGCCTTGATCTGCGCTCAGCGCGGCAGTGGGGGCAGGGACGCATCCGTCGCGAAGCGGAACACCGTCGTCGAATGGAAGTCCTGCTCCGGCTTCAACTCCGTGGTCGGAAAGTTCGGCTTGTTGGGGCTGTCGGGGAAATGCTGCGTCTCGAGCGTGAACGCCTCGGTCTGGCGATACGTCGTGCCGGACGACCCGACCACCGAGCCGTTCATGCCGTTGCTGGTATAGACCTGCACCGCCGGCTCGGTGGTGAAACAATCGATCAAGCGGCCGGTGCGCGGATCATAGGCGCGCGCGGCAAACGTGATGTTGTCGCCGGGGCGTTGGTTCAGCACGAAGTTGTGGTCGTAGCCATGCGCATAGACCATTTGCTGAAACGAGCCGTGCAGCCGGGCGCCGATCGGCATCATCTGCCGGAAGTCGAGCGGTGTGCCGTCGACTGGAGCGATCTCTCCGGTCGGAATCTGATCGGGTCCGGTGGGGGTATAGCGGTCTGCATTCACCAGCAGCATCTGATCGGCGACCGAACCCGAACCGTTGCCGGCCAGGTTGAAGTAGGAATGGTTGGTGAAGTTGATCACCGTATCCTTGTCGGTGCTGGCCAGGTAGTCGATCCGCAGCGCGTTGTCGTTGGTCAGCGTATAGGTCACGTGCGTCGTCAAGGTGCCGGGGAAGTTCTGATCGCCGTCCTTGCTGACATAGCTGAGCGTTGCGGCGACACCGTCCGGCGCGGGTGAGGGTGACACCGTCCAGATCTGACGGTCGAGCGCGTTGGGACCGCCATGGAGGGTGTTGGCGCCATTGTTGGCGATCAGATGGTAGGTTTGGCCATTCAGCGTGAATTGCGCACCGCCTATGCGGTTGGCATAGCGGCCGGTGATCGCGCCGAAATGGCCGGGGAGCGTCTCGTATTCTCGCAAAGTTTTGAGCCCGAGCACGATGTCGTCGAGCCGACCTGTCCGGTCGGGCACGTCGATCTCGGTGATGATGCCGCCCAAACTCAGGAAACGCACGCGCAGGCCGTGGTCGTTGGTCATCGTGAAGATGTCGACCGCCTGCCCGCCTTGCGTGGGGCCATACTGAGATTGATCGAGGGTGGCGGCAGCGTCGGCCGTTCTGTCCGTGCTCGCCGTCGCCAATGCCGCGGCGACCGCAAAGGCGCGCACCATGTTTGGGATGAGCTTGCCGTGGAGGCGGAGGCACTCGTCGCTCGTCGGGTCTATCATGATATTTCGCTCCGTTTTTGCTCTGTCATCCATTGGGTCGGAGAAGCGCGTAGCCAGGAGACCCGCTGATGCACGCTCCCAAATTTCTCGTCACGATCGCCCTCTGTCTCACGGCGACGCTCGCCCAGGTCGCGGGTTTTCGCTTCATCGACGTGCCTGCGGACGCTGACGGTCCGGCCCTCAAGGGAGCGATGTGGTATCCCTGCTCCGAGCCGCCGGGCGAAATCGACCTCGGCAACATCGCCGTGCCCGGGGTAAAGGATTGTCCGATCAGCGGCGACAAGATGCCGCTCGTCGTCGTCTCGCACGGCAGAGGCGGCTCCTTCATCGGCCATCACGATACGGCCGAGACGCTCGCCGACGCCGGCTTTATCGTCGCTGCCATCAGTCATCCCGGCGATACCGTCTCGGATATGAGCCGCTCCGACGATCTGTCGGTATGGGTCGAGCGGCCGACCGACATCAAGCGCCTGATTGATTTCATGCTCGGTGCATCGCCCGATGCGTCCAAGATCGATTCGAAACGTATCGGCTTCTTCGGGTTCTCGCGCGGCGGTTACACCGGTCTTGTCCTGATCGGTGCCAATCCTGATTGGGCCATCCCGCTATGCCAGCGATCGTCTGGGGCCTCTATCTGCGAGCAAATCCTCCGAAAAGACTTCCGGGTACAGCCTTTCGCGCATGACCCGCGGATCAAGGCCGCGGTGATCGCCGACCCGTTCGGTCTTTTCTTTACCGGCGACAGCTTTGCGGCTGTCAAGGTGCCGACTCAGTTGTGGGCGTCGGAACGCGGGGGCGACGGCGTAACGCCCGAAAGCGTTGCCGCGGTGGACAAAAGCCTGACGGCGAAGCACGAGTACCATGTGGTGCCGAACTCCGCACATTTCGCCTTTCTGCTGTGTTCCCCCGCAATGGCGAAAAACCGGCCCGAACTCTGCACAGATGCGCCGGGTTTCGACCGCGTCGCCTTCCACAAACAATTCAATGCCGATGCGCTGGCGTTTTTTCGAACCCACCTGACGCAGGCACCGCGACCATGACCACCCCTGATCATCCGCCAATCGCCGGATTCGTCGGCGCTGGCGCCGGAACTCACGATGCTCGACGAGGCGGACAAGGAGGCGGTGCAGCAATTGGTGGTGCGGATACGACGGCAAATCCTGGCCGAGATGGCTGCAGGGAACACCGAGGCGACAGGCGGGGAGGAAACGTGACTGACGATGCCGTCGCGCTAACCGGTGCATCGGCCTTATCGGAGAAAGCCGTCATAACGCATGACCAGCTGGCAAGAGAACTCCACGAATTGAAGAGTCGCAACGAGACGCCGATACCCCTGATCGAAATGTCTGATGCGCTACTCTCTCTCGACCCCAGACTCAGCGCAAAACAGAAGCGCAGAAACCCAACGAGATCATGGCACGGCATTGGAACGGTTGGATCGCAGGGACGCCTGATCGCGATCGGAGGCCGGAACGGTAGCGCCGCTTGCAATTCAGACCCGCGAATCATCAGCCGACCCCCGCCAAATTATAATCGATCCGACGCTGGCGAAAGCGGCTCCGAGTTCTCCGCCGAGCCGTTTTTCCGGGCTGGGGATCTGCTCGTCTACATCTTGTGTGCAGGGTGACAGGTAAAAGGTCCACGCGTCCCAGTATTTGATGTGGATCGCGTAACCCGACAGGTATGTATGAACACGAATTTCGGTCGGCGAGATCCCAGAGATTAAAGTCTAGGCTGCACGACGACTTAAAAAACCTAGATAAGTGAAATTATACGACTTTTGACAGGAGCCGGAGGGGTTGCCCGCTTCACACTCACAGCCGCACCCCGCTCAAGGTGATAATACCCAGAGCCGCGAACACGACGGCGGCTGTGATGCGGATGCTTTTCACCGGCAGCTTGTCGGCAATCCTGTTCCCGACGAGGACGGCAGGGATGTTCGCCAGCATCATGCCGAGCGTCGTGCCGATGACCACGAAATAAAAGACCTCAAAGCGCGCGGCGAGGCCCACGGTCGCAATCTGTGTCTTGTCGCCAATCTCGGCGAAAAAGAACGCAACCAAGGTCGTGGTGAACGCCCCCGAGCGGCTGATCGCCTTGTCGCCGCCCTCGTACTCGTCGGGGAACAGCGCCCACACCGCGACGCTCAGGAAGGACAGTCCGAGAATCCAGCGCATCCAAGGGCCTGCCAGCAAGCTCCCGAACAGCGTTCCCGCAAGACCGGCCGCCGCGTGGTTGGCGAGGGTGGCAAACAAAATGCCGAAGATAATCGGCACCGGCCGCTGAAAGCGGGCGGCGAGCATGAGCGACAGGATTTGCGTCTTGTCGCCGATTTCGGCGAG
>DATEQL010000412.1:0-2808 GCA_035272665.1 Allostellaceae bacterium | reverse complement strand
CCGCGGCGGCTACCAGTGGGGCCCGTGGCGTTTCGAGGAAGAATACAGCTATCGGAATAACCAGCTGTCCAACAGCAACTCGTTCATCTTGACCGGCCCGTTCGGAAACGACTTCACCACCAATGGCGGGCGTACTCAGGGTCAGAGTACCTCCGACGCGATAATGACCAACGTGATCTATGACTTCACGTTAGGCTGGCCGGTCACTCCCCATATTGGCGCCGGCATCGGCGCACTGCACGTCCAGGACAGCTTGTCGGTCAACTCTTTCACCCTGCGCAATCCGATAGGCGCGCCGATCATTCCGGTGACCCCGCTGTCCGTGGCGCCGCAGACGTTTGGCGGCACTCTCCTCAACGGCAGCACTTGGCAGTTCGGCTATCAGGGGATCGCGGGCTTTCGGTACGATTTAAGCCCTGCAGTCGCGTTTGACCTCGACTATCGTTACCTGGGGTCCACCAGCTCGACGATCACCAACAACAGCTCTGCGAGGTACCCGTTCCCGAATGGCACCGCCGGGACCAATTGCTGCGCAGGCGGCAGCTTTACCACCAAATACAGGTCGAACAACGTCGTAGCCAGCATAACGATGAAGTTCGGCGTGCCGGCGCCGGCGCCGCCGCCGCCGTTGCCGCCGGCAGCACCACCGCCGCCGCCGCAGAAGGTCTACCTCGTCTTCTTCGACTGGGATAAGTACAACATCACGGCGGAGGGCCACCAGATCCTCCAGCTCGCCGCGCAGCAGTACCATGCGGGTGGCTCGGTACGACTGCAGGTCACTGGGTACACCGATCTGTCGGGCTCGGCCGGCTACAATCAGCGGCTTTCCGAGCGGCGGGCGAACGCTGTGGCGACTGCTCTGGCTGCTCTTGGTGTCGCGCGCAGCGATATGGCCGTCACCGGTCGCGGCATGAACGATCCTCGCGTGCCGACAGCGGCCGGTGTGCGCGAGCCGCAAAACCGGCGTGTCGAGATCCTCTTCCCATAAGACGGTCTCGCTCTCTGCAAAACCCGGGGCCCTCGCGTGCGAGGGCCCCGCACAAC
Organism: Allostellaceae bacterium; assembly: GCA_035272665.1. Classification (GTDB taxonomy): domain Bacteria; phylum Pseudomonadota; class Alphaproteobacteria; order ATCC43930; family CGMCC-115725; genus AP-15. Next base: position 1,764 of record DATEQL010000412.1, on the reverse strand, counting down.
GCCGCGGCCCACCGCGGCGTTTTTCTTTGCTTCCAGCGCGTCCGCACAGCCCCTGGATCGGGCGGGCTTGCCGGATGGGCGTGGTACGCGAACGGCTCTCTCGACCAGCTCGACCGACGGTGTCTTCTGCGCGGTTCAGGGGGTGGGACGTTCGGGCGAATCGATCTCGTCGGCCAACTCGTGATGCTGTCGCGGACGGAACCGGCACCGAGCCGGGGCAAGCCCCGATTCGGGGTGGCTACACCATTTCGGAGCTTTGCAGGGAGCACCTAAGTCGAGAACTTCTTGCGGCGATACACGATATTTAATGTATCTTATAGAAAAGCGTGCGCTACGCGGGTCGACACTAGGAAACGCTGCGCTGCCCTGTCTCAAGGGCTCCCGCTCCGGCATTTATTCGATAATTCTTACCTACCCGCGCCATAATCGTGATAACATTACGTTACGATTCGGGTTGGCAACTAGTGCGACGGGTAATGCCGGACGGCATCTCCTCGCGAGTGCGAGAAAAACCGCGAATCGTTATTTTGATCCAGGAGTCCGCTCATGAAGGCGCTGATCTCGGGGTTTGCCTTACTCACATTCCTCGCCGCTACGACGCTGCCGATCGAGTCCTATGCCCAGACCGCCCCAGGTGGCGCGCCGACGGTGGCGCCGGACACGGGTACGGCTCCGACGACCAGCACAAAGAAGTCGAAAAAGTCATCGAAGGGTAGTCATGCGAAGAAGAAGTCGAAAAAACCCTCCACGAGCCAAACGAGTTCAGCCAAGCAACAGCATCATTCCATGAACACGGGCAAGCACTCGCGGCACAGCGCCAGCTGACGCAGCGCTCCCGGGCTTGGCACGCGGCTGATCGGCGCGGCAAGTCCGGCGCTGCTTCGGGAGGCTCGGTTCGGCGCCGTCCGCTAAGGCAGGGTTGACAGGGTGGCGCCCGGGTTGTCAACCTGCCGACGGCCTTAGTACGGGATCTCGGCCCATGCCGATCATCAATCGAGTCGCCGAGTTTCACGCCGAGATGGCGCAGTGGCGACAGCAGATCCACGCCCATCCCGAGGCCGCGTTCGAAGAACATCAGACCGCCCGGCTGGTCGCGGAGCTGCTTGAGTCATTCGGCATCTCGGTCGAGCGCGGTATCGCCCGAACAGGTGTGGTCGGCACGCTCAGAGGATCGGCGCCGAGTGACCGCGCGATCGCGCTTCGTGCCGATATGGACGCGTTGCCTATCGACGAGCGGAACGATCTCCCGCATGCCTCGCGCTGTCCCGGGCGCATGCACGCCTGCGGTCACGACGGCCATACGGCGATGCTGCTCGGCGCGGCGAAACACCTCGCCGAGACGCGCAATTTCGCGGGGACGATCCACTTCATCTTTCAGCCCGCCGAGGAGAATGAAGGCGGGGCTCGGCTGATGCTCGATGAGGGCGTGTTGCAACGCCATCCCGTTGAATCGATCTATGGCATGCACAATTGGCCCGAGCTGCCGGTCGGGCAGTTTGCGATCCGGCCGGGACCAATGATGGCCGCCTTCGATGTTTTCGAGATCGCGATCACTGGTCGCGGCGCACACGCGGCAATGCCGCACCTCGCGGTCGATCCGATCGTTGCCGCAGCGCAGATCGTGACCGGGTTGCAGACGATCGCAAGCCGCAGCGTGCATCCGCTCGAAGGCGCCGTCGTCAGCGTCACCCAGATCCATGGCGGCGACACCTGGAACGTCATTCCCGAGACGGTGGTGCTCCGGGGTACGTCGCGCTCGTTCAA
>DATEQL010000411.1:0-8829 GCA_035272665.1 Allostellaceae bacterium | reverse complement strand
GCCGCGGAGGCACGCCCCTATATGCCGCTCGCAGCGGCCGTCGTGGGCACGCTCGCCTTCTATCTCGCCGTGCCGGGAGAGCGGCGAGGTTGGGTCCTCATCGTTGGCGTGACCTCGATCGAGCTGGGCGCGCTGATGCATCCCTACTTTCCCGTGTATTGGGCAGCAGTTATCTGCATTGGGTTCGTAACAGCCCTAATCGAGGGGAACCGCCATCTCCGAGCCCGGGAGTTCGTGAGATTCTGTGATTTCAGGCTGATGACAGCGGGGATCGTGACCTATGGGATCGTCGGTGCCATGACTTGGATGCGTGGTGGCCCGGCGCTGAGCTTTGACCCGTTTCAATGGGTTCACCCGGACGCCCTTATCCCCGAGTTCCTTGATTACAGTCATCTGAGCTTCATTTTTGATTTCGAGACCCCAGCCGACCAATTGTGGTTCGGGTCGCGCCGCGTCGTTCTCTATGTGATGACGGCGCTGGTGCTGACTTATCCATTGCTGCCGCAGCGCTGGCGTCCCGAACTGCTTCGGCTGGTGCCGCCGCTGCTACTCGCCTTGAGCTCGCTCGTTATCTCGGCAATTCTATCCTGGATCTCCTATCGGCACCATTACTGGATCCTCGATCGGCAATGGATCGCCTCGCTCGCCCTCATGCCGATCGCTGTCGTGTGGTACATGGGTGAGCTCGGGCGCATAGCCAGCCAGCTGGATAGGGGGCTGGGCGGGCTGCTGGCTGCTGTCTGTATTGCCGTGCTCTGTGCCAATTTCTATGGATTGGTGCCATATAAGATCTCAGCCTTGCGGCAGGATGCCAATCGGCGTGGATTCGCGGCGCCGGAGTCGAGTTCGACAGCACCGGTGCCGTCCGACAACGCCGGCTGGGTAGCGCTCGCCAACGCCAACATCGCCGTGGGCGGGCCGGTCTGGCCGGTATTTAAGAAATTCTACGGCCGGTGAGGCTTAACATGGCGGGCCGGCTGCCGCACCTCGTGATCGTCACTCCAATCTGCAACGATTTCGAGGCGTTCCGGGCCTTGTGCGCAGAGATCGGCACGGCTGCCGGGGCGCTGTCCATGCGCGTCTCGGCCATCGGCATCGACGATGGCTCGTCGAAGCCGTTGACGCCGGGTGCAGAGCCTGCCGCCGCGAACCTTGAGAGCGTCGAAATCCTGCGCCTCATATGCAATCTCGGTCATCAACGCGCGATCGCGGTGGGGCTCGCCGAAGTCGCGCAGCGGCACGCCTATGATGCCGTCATCGTGATGGATTGCGACGGCGAGAATCGGCCGAGCGACCTCGTCCGGCTGATCGATGCCCACCTCGTGGACCGTTTGGCGATTATCGTCTCCCAACGCGAGAAACGATCCGAGGGCTTGCGCTTCCGTGTCTTCTATGCGCTCTACAAAGGGCTGCAATTACCCTCTGATTCCGCGGCCGATGGTTGCACGGCTCGCGCATATGCCGGAGATCTGGAACCATCTGGCAGCTGCGGTGCTGCGCTCGCGCGCTCGGGTGGTGGGCGTGCCCACCGAGCGCGGGCACCGCTATGCCGGCAACTCCTCCATGAACCTCGTGTCGCTGCTGGCACACGGTCTCAGCGCGATCGCAGTCTTCAGTGATATCGTATTCGTGCGCCTTCTGATCCTGGCGAGCGCCGTCTCGGCGCTGGCGCTCGCTCTGGCGACGGGTGCAGCGGCCGTGCGGTTCGCGACCGACCTCGCGATACCGGGCTGGGCCTCCAACGTGGTCGGCATCAGCGCGATCATCCTGTTCCAGGCCGTCACCCTGTCGGTTGTCGCGAGCCTGACCATGCTCGCCAGTCGTTCGGGTGCCGTCTTCATTCCCGCCCTTCATGCCGGCGAATATATCGCCGAGCGGATCACCCTCAAAAAAAATGTCCTCCTCATCACGAGACTTCGAATATATCGGCTCTGAGCTAGAGCTGTTTGCCGAGGCCGTGAACTGGCGGAACTACTGGCAGCGACAGGCGATACCGTTCCTGGGGCGCTGCGTGCTAGAGGTCGGCGCCGGCATCGGCACCGTCACGCGCGATCTCTGCCGCTCGCCCGTCGAGCACTGGGTGGCGCTGGAACCGGATCGAGCCATGGCCGCCCGTTTGGAGGTGGACAGACAAGCCGGCCGCCTGCCAGCGATGTGCGAGCCGCGATACGGCACGACCGCGGCGCTTGGAGCCGAAGAGCGCTTCGATACGGTGCTCTATATCGACGTGCTTGAACATATTGAGGATGATCAGACCGAAGTGGCGCGAGTGACGCGGCATCTGACATCCGGCGGCCATCTCGTTGCACTGGTGCCGGCGCACCAGGTGCTCTATACCCCGTTCGACGCGGCGATCGGGCATTTCCGCCGTTACGGCATGGCGCGCCTTCTGACTGTCGGCGCCAACGGTATGGGGGTTTGCTGCGCGCGTTACCTGGACAGCGTCGGCCTCCTCGCCTCGCTCGGTAACCGACTGCTGCTGCGCTCGACGCAGCCGAACCGGAGACAGATCCGCCTCTGGGACCGGTTGATGGTGCGCTTGTCGCGTCGGCTCGACCCGCTCTTCGGCTATAGGCTAGGCAAGAGCGCGCTCGTGGTTTGGCGAAAGGCTTGACGCGTCGACGGTTTCGCCGGTCAACGGTTAACCTTGCTTTTGCGGCCAATTGCGGTCCGAAGGCACATATCGCTTGGAACTATAGCCGATGCTTGAGGGGCGAATGAGACACCGTCATTGGGACCGAAGTATCAACTTGATACCTTGGATTTGGGGACTAGGGCTAGCCGCGATACTGATTGGTCGGATGATATTCGCCGATTTCTGTATTATCGACGATCATTGGGAGGCGCTCTGGCTTGGCGAAACCGGTAGTTTTCCTTTTTCCAAGATTTGGCCGGCGGCGATGTCCGCCGAACTCGGCAGCCTTGGTTCCGGGGGGCGGTACAAACCAGTCTGGATTTTGTACATCGAGTTAGAGACTTGGCTATTTGGCGATCGACCCAGCCTCTATCATGGCCTGCGGATTCTATACTTTGCCCTTTTCTTCGGCACGCTCTGCCGGATCGCCGCCCACTGCATCGGGTTGGTGCCGGCGCTTGTGTTCGTTACCGGCATCACTGGGTTGGGCTTCTGGGGCAATCTCTGGACCCTATCCCTTGGTCCTTTAGAGCAGCTGGCTGCTGCGGGCGTTGCACTCCTTATGATCGCCTATGACACGATCGTGCCTCGGTACGTCTCGGGCGCAGATATTCCCGCGTGGGCACTTCCGACGGCATCGCTCGGAACGGCCATTGCAGCCGGCTCGAAGGAGAATTTCGTATTTCTGCTGGCGATATTCGGGGCTGTAGCGATAACCCTGGCCCTAACCCGGCGTCTCCGCATCGTTTCCGCCATCCTTACGCTGCCGCCTCTCGTTGTTCCCGCGCTTGTACTCTATGCGCTCGCTTCAGCCGCTGGAAATAGCCAGGATTACTACGGTGTCGACAACTCCGTCGCTCACAGGTTGGCCGCACTGCTGGACCTGCGCCAAGTGCTCGACCGGCCTTTCTTCGTGCCTTTTGTCCTCGCCGCGCTTTTGCTCGCCGCACCACTTGCCTGGCTAGTTTATCGCCGATCCCCGCTGCCACAACCACAGCGTCGCCGCGCGACCCTTGTATTCATCGGCTTTATCGGCTTCCTGGCCGCGTATACGTTGTGGGAGCTTTTTTTCTACAACGGACGGCTGCCATCAGGCACCCGATATGACTTCCCAATTCTACTATTTCCACCCTCGATTGCCCTCGGGTTCGCAGCTTTCGTCCGATATACCTTGTTGACGAGCAGAGGCCGGGAATGGCGCTCTGTCCAGATGGCGTTCATCGCGCTGACGGCCTTCTATCTTGCCTATTTTCGTGCTCCTTTCTCTCTGCGCAGCGACGTGAATGTCGCGGTCGCAAGAACCACGGCGTTCCGCCACGACTTCAACGTCATCCGGAAGACGACCTCGATGCATCCGGATTGGCCGGTCGTCCTGGAGCCGAACGCGCCCTGGGATTACGAGGTGGTGGACAGATTTCATGTCTGGGCAAAGTTTTTCGGGATCTCAAATCCAATTATGTTGCGTGTTGAGGTTACATCCAAGAATCTTACCCAACTTCGAACAGTGGTTAGTAGGGCAGATGCAACACTGGGGGATGGCCGGCGTAAACGGTAGTTTTCAGCCATTGCCTGATCCAGCGGCACTGGAAAAACGCAATGAACATTGCTTCGCTATTGGATTCTGGCGCCCTATCGTCTCTCCCTGTGTATCGCTAGATTTCGCGCCTAACCGATATATTCCCCACGGTTGAGTCGAATCCCCGGATCACGGATCAGCGCAACTCCTCTACATCGTCGCCGCCACCGTGTTAATCGACAGTCGTACCTTGTTGCAACCAAGGAGTTTGCCTGGCTTCTCGACGCACCGGCGACGGATTCGCGAATAGGGAATGAAAGGCGTGATCCGAGTGCCCCGAGCGATCCTGTCGAGGGGAACAGCGGTGGGCAAGTTATTTACCTAGCTGGCTCGGCTGCCCGATGTGCGGTATCAGCCGTTTTCTCTATACCTTACGCCGCATTGCCACGTGCTACGGCCGAATCCCGGCTGTGGGCGATGCTTGCCCCGCTTCGCCATCGCGGCCCCGACCGCAAGATGCGAGAACGGGGAAACCAATGAACCTCACAGATTGTCGTTGTGTCCGCTGTGATGCGGGTGGCCTTGTCTGGACCGGCGATTCGACAAAAGAAATCCACCGCGAGGCCATTACATGTGGGACTTGCGGAGCTACCTACGACGCCGTCTGGGGTGTCCCGTTCATCGGTCACTACGAGAGAGATGATTTCCTTGGCTTAGTCGAAATTGCCGCGAACGCAGACGATTACCATCATTTCAACCCTTCGATGCTAGACTGCTGGGAAGAAGCCCTTCGCTCCTATCACGAAGCTGCCGACAAGGACGCTTTCTTGGCAAAAGCTGGGTCCGAGAATTTCCCCGGGGTCACTCGTTACAATGAATGGGTCGAGGTCACCAGTTTGACCAAGGAAATTATTGGGAGGCTGCGAGGCAGCCAGGTATTGGATGTTGGAGCTGGGTTAGGGATCGACGGTTATCGGCACGTTGTCGCCGGGGCCAAGGTTACAGCGCTTGAATTTAGCCCGGTTCTGGCGCGCGCCGGCGCGCGTAATCTGCCCATGATGCGCTGGGTTGGCGGATTTTCTCACATCCTGCCATTCGCTCAGGGCAGCTTCGATTTCGTATTTGCAAACGCTGCGCAGCATCACATGCGCGACATTCCAGCCGCAATCTCCGAAATGCTTCGCGTATTGCGGCCTGGTGGCTATCTAATTTCGACCTGCGACCCCTATCGGGCCGACCATAAAGGCGAAGAGTTGGAGCTTCAAGTCTTCAATCGTCATCCCGATGTGCTTCTCGGGGTCAACGAGCGTATCCCGCGCCTGGCCGAGTTCGTCGAGGCTATCGAGCGGCACCGGAAGTGCGTGTCGCCCGAACTATTCACGCATGCGCTTCGCAACGCCATTGTCGATGGGAGGCGCCAAAAATTCATTCCCGAGATGCGCCTGTGGGATTATGGATCGGACGTGAGGATGCTGAGGCAGACTTCAGGCTCTCTTGCCATGAGGATCCGATTAGACACGCCGATCCCGGACGCGGCGCGCGTCCAAGCGACATACGCTATTCGCGTTGCGGATCTCGCGCACTGGATGACTAGCCAGACGGAAGCCATGGCGAAACTCTCAGCCTTCGCTCCGGAAAGCGCTGTTAACACGTCTTTCCCCGGCACTTGCAGCGATAAGCTGCAACTCCTCAATGGCTGGCTGTCTCCGACCGGAAAGCGTCGGCGTCAAGCCTATCGTCGCGCGCGCTGGTATCTAAGGCGTCGCCGCGACCAAACGCGTATTTCGTTCGAAGTCCGCAGCGAGCTCGGCGGGCCATTTACTCTGCTGGTGAACGGCGGGCCTGTAACTGCGGTCTCATTGCCTCCGGCCGAATGGAAGTCGTTTTCAGTTGATCTTTCAGGAGCGCCGTTTGATGAGACATTCGTTATGGAAATGCGGCTCGAGCGAGAACCCCGGGAATTTTCCGATGGCCTCTTCTCGGTGCGCCGGCGACGGATTGGCGAATCAGGAATGAAACGCCTAGTGCGGGCCGCTCGAGCAATCCTGCCGAGTGCCGTGGCCTCAGGCTAGCCAACTCGCGAATGTGCGGAATCAGCGGTTTTCTCCTGCCCCAAGCCGCATTGCCTCGTGCCGCGGCCGAGTCGCGGCTGTGGGCTATGATCGCGACACTGCGACACCGCGGTCCAGATGACGAAGGCGTTTGGACCGATGGCCGAGCCGGTCTTGCCCATGCGCGGTTGTCCGTCATCGACCTCTCGCCCGCCGGGCATCAGCCGATGGCGAGCGCTGACGAGACCGTCTGGATCACCTACAATGGCGAAATCTATAATTTTGCCGAGATCCGTCAGGAGCTCGGCGCGCTCGGCTATCCATTCCGCAGCCGCAGCGACACCGAAGTGCTCGTCAACGGCTGGCACGCCTGGGGACCGAAGATCTTCTCGCGGCTGCGCGGCATGTTCGCGCTGGCGATTTGGGAGCGGCGATCGCGGCGTCTGATCCTCGCGCGCGATCGGATCGGCAAGAAGCCGCTTTATTACTTGGCCACCGCCGAGGTTTTTCTTTTCGGGTCCGAGATCAAGGCGTTGCTCGCCTGGCCGGGGATGCCGCGCGTACCGGATCTGTCGGCAATCGACCGTTACCTGACCCTGGGTTACGTGCCGGCGCCGTACACCGCCTTTGCCGGGGTCCGCAAGCTTCCGGCGGCTCACTATCTCGTTATCGAGGCGCGCCCGGGCGGCGGCCTCACGCAGCCGGAGCTCGTCCGCTATTGGCGTTTGCCCACGCCGCGCGCCGAGCGGCAGCATCGAGGCATCGCCGACCTGCAGCGCGAACTCGTCGCACATCTCGAAGATGCGGTACGCTTGCGGCTAGTGTCGGACGTGCCGCTCGGCGCCTTTTTGTCCGGCGGGGTCGATTCCTCTGCCGTTGTCGCGATGATGTCGCGGGTCGGCGGCGGCACGGTGAAGACTTTCTCGATCGGGTTTTCAGCAAAGCAATACGACGAAACCCGCTACGCCCGCATGGTGGCGGAGCGCTATGCGACCGATCACCAAGAACTCGTCGTCGAACCCGACGCCGTCACGGCGCTACCGCGCCTCATCTGGCACTATGGCGAACCTTTCGCCGACCCGTCGGCGATCCCGACCTATTACGTCTCCGAAATGGCGCGTCGCAAGGTGACCGTCGCGCTCAACGGCGATGGCGGGGACGAGAGCTTCCTCGGTTACAACCGATATAGGGCGATGCGCCTTGTTTCCCGGCTCGACAGGATGCCGCGGTGGAGCCGGACCGGACTGGAGCGGTTGCTTGCTCTGGGGCCGCGTTCGGTCCAACGCCGGTTCAAGCTCCCACGGATTCGAGGGGTATTGCAGGCCCCCGAGGAGCAACCTGGCCGACGCTACTCCTTCACGATCGCTTCTTTCACCGATTGCGACAAGGAGAACGGCTATGGCGAGGCGATGCGGATCCAGCGCGAGCGCTCAGCGCTTGACTTCCTCGAGACTTATTTTGCGGAAACCAACAGCCTCGTCGCCGGCGCCAACTGGACCGACCTTCACACCTATCTGCCCGACGATCTGCTGGTAAAGGTCGATGTCGCCAGCATGGCCCATGGGCTCGAAACCCGCTCGCCGCTGCTCGATCATGTGTTGATGGAGTGGGCAGCAGGAATACCTGAGCAGGTCAGGATGGCGCGCGGTGTCTCCAAAGCGCTGTTCAAATCGGCGATGAAGCCCTATCTGCCGGCTGAGGTGCTCTACCGACCAAAGATGGGATTTGGTCTCCCGGTTGACCGTTGGTTCCGCAATGAACTCAAGGAATTCGCTTATGATGTGCTGCTTTCGCAGCGCACGACGGAACGTGGCCTGTTCCGCCGCGATTACGTCAAAGTCCTGCTCGACGAACACTGCAGCCTTGCCCACGACCATCACCCCCGGCTCTGGGCGCTCTTGATGCTCGAATTGTGGTTTCGAATGTGGATCGACGCGCCTGCGGAAGCCGCAGTTTTGCGCCCGGCAGCGTCGTGGCAGCCGGGTGAGTCGAGGGTTCGTCAATCGGAAGCGAGTGCCCGCGCGAGTTGACTCAGTGCTTCCTGATGCCGTTCGTTCGGGATCTGGGCGAAGTTACGGGCGAGCTCGAGGCACATCCGTTCGCGAGGACTGATCCCGCGCTCCCCTTCTTGTTCGAGCCCGCCGAAAAAGTAGCTGACCGGAACGCTGAGCACCTGGGCGACCTCAAACAAACGACCGGCCGAGACACGGTTGATGCCGCGCTCGTACTTGTGCGCCTGTTGGTAGGTGACGCCGATCAGATCGGCAAGCTGCTGCTGCGTTAGCCCGAGCATGATTCGTCTTTCGCGAATACGCGCCCCGACATGTCGATCGATATCTTGGGTCCGACCCGTCGATCGACGCGCCGATGTAGTGGCGCGCGGCGTGGGCTCGGTCTCGGAGCTGCTGTTCACTCGAAGTCCATCGGCCTGATGTGCCATGATGATCTGCTCCTGCTCTTTCATCCTGCTCCGCCTGCCCGCTGCTCTCCCGACCTGACCCGACGAGGAGCCGCGCCCCGCCGGCAAACCGGCACCCGATAATCTGACGGCTCTGTTCAACCGATTGGTGTCTGCGGATTGAACGGTTGCGATGTGTCAAAACTTAGGCAGGATTGCAGCTGCTTGG
>DATEQL010000410.1:0-2340 GCA_035272665.1 Allostellaceae bacterium | reverse complement strand
GCGCCGTTCCGCGGGCGGCTCGTCGATCGGGGAAGGCTGGTAAAGGAAAAAGCCCAGCCAGGAGAAGCGATGCCGACCGTTGCTAGAATTGGCGCCATTCAGATACGGTTCTACTACGAAGATCACGGTGCGCCGCATTTTTACGCGATCAGCCCGAATTTTGATTTTAAGTTTGCGATCGCCGACTGTTCGATCATTTCGGCAACGGCAATATAAGGGGCCGCAATCTCGCTGTTATTCCGGCCTGGGTACAAAAGCACCAGAACGTGTTATATTTGAATTGGCAGCGCGCACGCGACGGCGACCCGCTGCAAGATATCGAGGATTGAGCATGCTGTATCGGATCGAGAAAGCGGTCGCGCACCCGGACCACACCGAAACCGTGACCTGGTCGGACGGGGTGGAGGCCGCCGTCGACCTCGCCCCAGTAGTCGCGAAGGGCAAGGTGTTCGCTGCGATGCAGGACCCCGCCTATTTTGCTGAGCGCATGCGCGTAGCGGATGACCGGCTCGGCCTCGAGTGGCCGGACCGTGTCGACTTCTCCGCTGATGGGCTGCGTTTTATGGCTTTTCCGAAAGAGGCGGAGGAGGAATTCGGTGGATCGCCAACGAAACCGGCGGCCTCAGGAACCCGGCAGCACGCGCCTTAATAGATACCCTTCCGCGGTCGGCCGCCGCCATCAGGCGCCCGCACCCCAGGCGATGGCGTTGCGCAACAAGGCCATGAACGCGTCGCTTTCCCACGAGCCGCGAAAGGTGGGCGGCGTCGCGTCGGTGGGGTCGGCGGTCCGGGTCGCGCGGATAGCGGGGTTGTGGCAATGGCCGAGAGCAAAGTAGGTGACGCCACCGTTGCCGACCTCTCGGGTATAACCGAGCACGCGGGTCCTGCCGTCGGGCTGCAGCGAGGTGTCCCTGGCGTAGAGGGTGCCGATGGCGGGTGACACCGCACTCGGGCCGTAGTCCGCCGTCAGTAGGATCTGCGTCGAGCCCGGGTCTTGCAGCTCGATGAAGTAGGGCTCGTCCTCGACGTCGAAAGAGGCACCCAGTCCTCGGGTGAGAGGGTGATCGGTGTCTCTAACGTCGACGCGAATCTTGCAGATCGGCGGATGGGTCAGGAAGCAGCTGCCGAGCAGGGCGTGGTGCTCGGTCTTGACCGTGCGGCGCTGGCGCATGCCCTCCACCCGCTCGGCGCGGCCGCCGCTGGTCCCATGCAAACCCAGCCATCGGCCGCCCGCCTCCAGCCAGCGCTCGATGGCGCGGCATTGCGCGGCGTCGGGGTAAGGTCCGGCCACATAGGTGATCAGCAACCGGCTGACGGGCAGCCATTTCTCGACGTCCGCGAAGTCGTTGGCGACCGAGGCGGGAATTTCCCGTTCGGCCAGCAGCCCCAAGAGCCGCATACGGGCGTGGTCGTGGTCGTGACCGGCGTAAGAACCTGGCGGAAAACCACCGGCAATCAGATGCGCGCGGCCGGATTTCGTCTCTGTCATCGGATCACCCCACTCCGCCATTCGGGCTTGCAAAGGCTCAGCATACAGTCTCTCACCTTCCCCCAGTTTTCGCCTACCATGAAATAGCCGTTCGCTTGATGACGAACGAGTCGGAGCGGCTTCTCGACAGCTTCAAAAAGAAAGTCGAGGAGGTCGAAACCTGGTCAGAGCGGCGCAAAAAAGAGTAGGAGCGCATCGATGAAGACGTCGCACCGTCGATATTGGGTGTTTTTCCTGCTGTTTCTGTTCAACGGAATTGCCTATCTCGACCGCGTCAACATGTCGGTCGCGGGCAAGCCGATCGCCAACGAATACGGGTTGTTGCTGATCGCGCTCGGCTATCTGTTCTCCTCGTTTCTGTGGGCCTATGTGCTGATGATGCTCCCCGGCGGGCGGTTGATCGACCGCTGGGGCACGCATGTCATCGCGTCGGTCGCAACTGCGGTGTGGTCTGCGGCGCAGATGGCAACAGGAATGGTCGGCAGCTTTGCGACGATGCTGGCTGCACGGCTGGGTCTCGGAATCGGCGAGGCGCCATTTGCTCCGATTTCCTATGGCAGTGTCCGGTCGTGGTCGCCCTATACCGAGCGCGGCACGGCCATCGCCGTGATCTCGGCCGGGTCCAGCCTCGGGCTGGCACTCGGTGCGCCGGCCGTGGCCTGGTTGATCGAGACGCTGTCATGGCGATGGTCCTTCATAATCACCGGCGCGGTCGGGTTTGTCTGGGTAGCGGTCTGGCTCGCGCTGGTCTCGACGCCGGAAAATACACGATGGCTGCCGCAAGCCGAGCGCGAGCACATCCTCGCCGGACGCGACGCCGGCATCGCGCCGCCGAGCCACAACGGTGTCGG
>DATEQL010000409.1:0-4481 GCA_035272665.1 Allostellaceae bacterium | reverse complement strand
CAGCCGCAGGCGACGGCCTCTCTCCGGCGGCGTCGCGCGCAGTTTCCCCGAGCCCCTGCTCGCGCCGCTCCAGCAACGGGTTCTGTTGGATCTCGCTATCGATGAAGTCGGTCAGCTCGAGGTTCGAGAGTTGCAGCATTTTGATCGCCTGCTGCAGCTGAGGCGTCATGATTAGCGTCTGCGACTGGCGCAGCTCAAGCCGCTGCGAAATACTCGTCCGATTCACATCCCGCTCCGTTCGGAGCGGCTTATAGGCTAAACCTGTCTCCTAGGTAAACGCGTCTCACATCAACGTCGGCGACGATTTCGGCGGGCTTGCCCTCCATAAGCACTTGGCCTTCATGCAGAATATAGGCACGATCGACGATCTCGAGGGTCTCGCGCACGTTGTGGTCGGTGATCAGCACCCCGATTCCGCGGTCCTTGAGATGAGCAACAAGATCACGAATTTCGCCGACGGCGATCGGATCTATGCCGGCCAGCGGCTCGTCGAGCAGAATGAAATGGGGCTGAGTCGCGAGTGCCCGGGCGATCTCGCACCGTCGTCGCTCGCCACCCGAAAGCGCCATTGCCGGTGCGCGCCGCAAATGGGTTATCGAGAACTCGGCCATCAACGCCTCAAGCCTCGCCGCACGCGTCTCCGGCACCGGCTCGGCGATCTCGAGGATCGCTCGAATGTTCTGCTCGACCGTGAGACCTCGGAAGATCGATGCCTCTTGCGGCAGGTAGCCGATGCCGAGCCGGGCACGACGATACATCGGGAGATCCGTGATGTCGCGACCATCGAGGCTGACGAGCCCGGTATCCGCCGCGATCAGCCCGGTTATGATGTAAAAACAGGTCGTTTTGCCCGCGCCGTTGGGCCCGAGCAGCCCTACTGCCTCACCGCGCTGCACCGACACGTTGACGTTGCGCAGCACCGGCCGGCGCTTGAAGCTCTTTCCGAGCCCGTGGCCCATCAGGCCACGATTGTCGGCCACGAGCCGCGGCTTCATTTCGGCGGCGGCTCGGTAAGGGCGAGATCGCGGCGTGGCCGCTGTCACGGCTTTTGCGCGCTTCCAGGAGGGAAACCGGCGGTCGCGTTCGAGCTTCGGCCGGTCGGCACTCCCGATTGGTCGCCACGGACGAAGAGGCCTTCGACGCGCGATGCCGGAGAGCCCGGCTTGCCGGCCGTGGGCATCATGCGGCTAACGTTGTTGTTCAGATCGACGACGGCGTATTGGCCTCTGATGGCATTGTCTCCCCGCGTAATCGTGACATTATCGAGCAGGGTGACGATGCCGGTAGCGGCATTGTAGACGCCATAATCACCGCGGCCGATGTCGGTCGCGGTCGAGACCAGAACATTGCCCTGCGCATCGAGGCGGCTGATCCGGGAGCTCTCGTCGCTCGCACCGGTCAACCCCGTCGCAGCACCCGGCCTTGCCGCCGCCACCGGTGGCGCAGGTTTTGCCGGTTGTGCCTCGGGTTTGGTCTCGACCGACTTCGCCTTGTCCTTCGTCATATGAGCGGTCAGCACGTCGGCACGGATTCGCTTCACATTTTCTCTCACCGCGACCGCATCGCCTCGGGCGACCGCGACCTGCTTCTGGTCGTACCATTCGAGGCTGTCGCGCGCGGTCACCACATCCGTCGCCGTGGTCAGTTTCAGCGCCTTGCCGGTGACGATGCCCGTCTGCTGGTCGACATCCCAAACGGCTTGGTCGCCGACGACGGTCTGTGTTTCGCCCTTGATCGTGACATGACCGTCGGCGTCGAGACGGTAGATCTCGGTGTCGCTACCTGCGGTCTTGCTGGGACGGTAATGCGCGGTCAGCATATCGGCGTACACTTCTGTTGTCCCGCGCTTGGCCACGGCGTTGCCGCGAGCGATGTAGACTTGCGCCTCCTGTTGCCACTCGATCCCCGAGGTGGCCGAGATCGCGACCGGTCGATCTTCCGAGATGGCGCCAGGACTCAACCCCTGGGCGGCTGCAGGCAGCGCGGCGGACCATGAGCAGACCAGCGGCAGAGCAAAGCCAAGCCCGCTCCAACGCCGCGGAAACGTGGACCAGGACGGGCTGTTCAACATCAGCCGGGCTAAGATCCGACCGTTGGCGAAGTGGTCAGCCGGCATTGTGTTTGACCTTGGTCACGGCGGGTTTATTGCTCGACGGCATCTTGGCGGCCTGCTTCGCAACCAGCGGGGGTTTCGCGGCGGCGTGAGGCCTTGCGGTCGGCTTGCTGCGGGCCGACTTTGCTATGATGCCGCTGGGAGGAGGCGGTGTTGGCATCGCGACGGGGGAAGCGATTGCCGAAGCCTCGATCTGCGCAGCCGCTTTTTCGACTTGGGCCGGCAGCGCTGGGGGGGCGGCGGCGGTCGCGCTCGGGTTGGTTCCCTTGAGTAGGAGGTTGGATCGACCGGTGAAGATGATCGTGTCGCCTTTCGACAGGACCCTAAAGCCTTCGCCGGCGATGTCGCCCGAAGGTCCGTGGCCTTCGATCGGGTCGTGGCCTTCAGCAGTGTTGTCGGATAGGTTGAGATGCGCGCGCTGGGTCACGAACCGTGTACCGTCTTCGTGAACCAAGTTGACGTCTTCGAACAGATCCAGCAATTGTGCTTGCGATTGGTATATCCCGGTGGCAGCCGTCACCACGACGGACGCGCCGCCATGCACCTTCATTTCCGCCTTGGGTCGCTCTAGAGCCATCACATCGTTTCGGTTGGGCACCTGTCGGCCGATTGCCGCCTTCACGACATAAGGCCGGTCGTACCTATCAAGTCCGGCATAACGGGGATTGGTCATCCGCAGCTCGCGCGCCTCGCGCAGGTCAATGGCGGGAAAGTCGAGCCGCACACTTTCTAAGAGAGGCGCAAGCCGCGGCCAGCCGGCGACCAGCAACAAGAGCGTCAGCCCGATCGCCGGCAACACGAGCTTCAAGAACGCGACGCGCCGGCTGTAGCGGTCGTCCCCGACGGGCGCTTCCGAACGCCTGACGGGCCGGTATGGCCTCGCCAAGGCGGCTCGGCGCTGTACCTCCAATGGCTGCAGCGCCCTCATCCGCGCGCGCATTGTTCTCGTCTCAAGCAACCCCCGCCCGGAGGCAATCGTGCATGTGGAGAAAGCCGATCGGTCGGTCGTCCTTGTCGAAGACGAAGAGCGAGGTGATGGCGAAGCGATTCATCAGCCCCAATGCGTCCGCGGCCAGCGCGGTGGCCGCGATGGTCCTCGGGTTGCGGTGCATGACTTCCGCCACGGTACGCGCGAGCAACGACCGGTCCATGTGCCGGCGCAAATCGCCGTCGGTGATAACACCGACCAACCGGCCTCCCGAATCGCACACGCCGATGCAGCCGAAGCTCTTCGCCGTCATCACCAGGATCGCCTCGGACATGGGCGCACCGGGCGATATGAGCGGAGTCTCATGACCCGTATGCATAATATCGCGAACCCGCAGCAAACGTCGTCCGAGCCTTCCGCCGGGATGAAACAGCCGAAAATCGGCCGAGGAGAATCCCTTACGCTCAAGTAAGGCAATCGCGAGCGCATCTCCCAGGGTCATCATCATCGTTGCCGAAGTCGTCGGCGCCAGCCCCATCGGGCAAGCTTCGGCTGCCGATGGCAGCAACAGCACAATGTCGGCTGCCCCCGCGAGGGTCGATCCGGCGCCTCCTGTGATCGCGATCAGCCGGATCTCAAAGCGCCGCGAATAAGCGACGATGTCGGCGAGTTCGCTAGTCTCGCCGGAGTTGGATAGAGCGAGGATTGCGTCGTCGGACCCGATCATGCCGAGATCGCCGTGGCTTGCCTCCACGGGGTGAACGAACTGCGCCGGAGTGCCGGTCGAAGCCAGGGTGGCCGCGATCTTGCGGCCGACGTGACCGCTCTTGCCGACCCCGGTGACGACGATCCGTCCACCCACCGCGGCGCAGGCGTCGACGGCGGTCTCGAACGAGCCATCGAGCGATACGGCCAAGCCTTCGAGGCCGTTGATTTCGGCCCGTATGACTCGACGCGCGACTTCGAGACCAGTCTCGCCGCCCGACTGTCGGTCGAGAGCCGCAAGTTGCGGTGCCGCGACAACCGAACTCCGGTCAACCGGCATCGGAAAAGACCCCCCTTGCCTCAATGGCGCGGCTAGTGCGCGAAGATGTCTTGCTCCGGCCAGCCTTCGAGATCAAGCAGAACGCGATGAGGCAGGAATTCGAAGCAGGCGCGGGCCAATGCCTCGCGCCCCTCGCGGGCCAGCATCGCGTCGAGTCGGGCCCGCAGAGCATGGAGATGGAGCACGTCCGAAGCGGCATAGCGGAGTTGTTCTTCGCTCAGGCTAGCCGCTCCCCAATCCGAGCTCTGCTGCTGTTTCGACAGATCGATATTCAGAAGATCCTTGCACAGATCGCGCAGTCCGTGGCGGTCGGTGAAGGTGCGCACCAGCCGCGAGGCGATCTTGGTGCAGTAGATCGGCGCCGCCATGACACCCAGGTAGTGGTAGAGCATGGC
>DATEQL010000408.1:0-5666 GCA_035272665.1 Allostellaceae bacterium | reverse complement strand
AAGACCAGCGGGGCAACGATTACATAGAGCAGGAAATCATACGCTTCGATTATTGTCCCAACAGTGCTGGCGACGACCGCACGGCGCAGTTGCCGGCTATGATCAGCTTCGGACAGCTGGCTTACAGCGATTCCGGTTGTGATCATCCGCTTTCCTCCCTAGGGAAGCCTGTTGCGCGCCTAATCCAGGCTCGCCGGGGCAGGCTGGATCCTGTCGTATTCGTCCGAGATGTCCTTGTTGGTGTAATCCGTCAGCAGCGACGTCGCGACGATGCCGAGGATCCCGCAAAGAAGGATATAAAGGGCGATCGGAAAGCTCGAATTAAAGGTGGCAAACAGCGCTGTCGCGATAAACGGCGACGGGCCACCGGCGATAATCGAGGCAAGTTGGTAGCCGAGCGATGCGCCGCTATAGCGCAGCCGTGGCGTGAAGCTTTCGGCGATCATCGCCGCCTGGGGACCATAACACGTCATCATCGGAAGCAACGACATCGCGATGGCGATAAACATCAAACTCGGTACCCTCGTGTCGAGCAGCCCGAAATAGATGAAGCCGAAGATCCCGACCAAGACCGACCCGATTATATACATGCGCTTGCGGCCGATGCGGTCGGACAGATGCCCGGCGAGCGGCACCCAGATAAATCCGAGGACGGCCTGAACGAGGACAGCCATCAACACAAAATTGCGCGGGGCGCCGAGCACCGTCGTGGCGTAGGTGAAGATGAAGGTGCCGACGATATAGCCCGGCGCCTGCTCCGGCATCCGCAGCAGCGCAGTCAGCGCGACCTGCTTCGGCTGACGCTTGAGCACTTCCAAGACCGGCACCCGTTCGACGCGCTCTTCGTCGAGCACCTTCTGGAAGACCGGGGTCTCGGTGATGCCGAGCCGGATCCACAGACCGATCCCGACCATGACAATGCTGAGAAGGAACGGAATCCGCCATCCCCAAACCAGGAACTGGTCACCAGAAAACCAGCTGAAGAACAGCACCGCCAGGTTCGCCAGGAACAGTCCGGCCGGCCCGCCAAACTGTGGCCAGGCAGCGAGGAAACCGCGATTTTTGTTGGTTCGCGCCCATTCCATCGCCAGCAATACCGAGCCGCCCCATTCGCCGCCGACTCCGATCCCCTGGATCAGGCGGATGATCACCAAGAGGACAGCCCCCCAAATGCCGATGCTCTCATAGGTCGGCACGAGACCGACGGCCATAGTCGCAAGGCCGGTCACCAGCAATGTCGCAATCAAGGTTGCCTTGCGCCCGACGCGGTCGCCCCAATGGCCGAATATCGCCGCCCCGATGGGTCGGCCGAGAAATCCGACAAAAAAGACGGCGAACGCCTGCAGCACGCCGACGATCGGATCCGATTGAGGGAAGAAAAGTTTGCCGAAGACCAGCCCCGTTACCTGGCCATAGAGCAGGAAATCGTACCATTCGATCGTCGTGCCGACTGTGCTGGCGATCAGCGCGCGGCGCAATTGCGCACGATGATCCGTCTCCGACAATCTACTGATCGGGATCTCGACGGCTGCCATGGTAGGGTCCCTCCCGAATGATCCTTTCGTCCCCGATGCCCGGGGTTCTAAGCAATGGCAATCATAATCGGTGCAAAGCACCCGGGCAACCGGGGCGCGCAATCCTGGGTGCGGGCGGGAACTCCCCGGGCACGTGAGTTCGGAACCTAGTGGTACGAACCTAACACTTGGTGCCGGAAAACCCTCACCCGCCTCGCTTCGCTCGGCACTCTCTCCCGCAATGCAGGAGAGGGGCTCGAAGGAACAGGCACTACGTTCTCAAAGCCCCTCTCCCGCAGTGCGGGAGAAGGGGGGACCCAGCCCGCAAGGGCCGGGTGGGTGAGGGTTTACAACGGGCGCGGCGCCATTCGAGCTCGCCCGCCGAGAGGTGGTTTGCCGCAGCGGGGCGGGGCGCGCGAGATCCATGGACACGAGAGTCGGGCGCTAAAACAGGTCGAAATACTCCCGGTGTTCCCACTCGCTGACCTCCTGTTCGACGCGCGCCAGTTCTGCCTCCTTGATGTGGACGAAATAGTCGACGAAACCGGCTCCGAAGGCATGGCGCAGCGGCTCGTTCCCCTTCAGCGCCTGGAGTGCCTCGCCGAGAGACCGCGGCAGGGTGGGTGCAGCGGTCTCGTAGGGGGTGTCGGCCGACGGCCCCGGATCGAGCGCGCCGTCGACGCCGTCGAGCCCGAGCGCGATCTGCGAAGCGATGTAGAGATAAGGGTTGGCTGCCGGCTCGCCGATCCGGTTCTCCACGCGGGTTGCCGGATCGCCGGGCCCGCCGAGCACGCGCACCATGACGCCGCGATTGTCGCGGCCCCAGATCGCCCGATCGGGCGCCAGCGTGTAGGGGCGATAGCGCCGATAGCCGTTGATCGTCGGCGTCGCAAAGGCCGCACTGGCCCGCGCGTGCCGCAGCAGCCCCGCCAGGAAGTGGCGGCCGAGCGGCGAAAGCGGCTCTGCCGCGCCCTCCGGCACAAAGGCGTTCGCGCCGCTCTTGTGCGAGCGCAGGCTCTGATGCAGGTGCCAGCCGCTGGAGAAGATGTTCGCCAGCCTCGGGCGGCACATGAAGCCGGCGTGATAGCCGTGCCTTCGGCAGATCTGCTTTACCGCGCTGCGAAACAGCACCATCGTGTCGGCGGGTTCGAGATTGCTACCGGGTCGGAACGTGAACTCGACTTGGCTCGGCCCGAACTCCACCTCGAGCGAGCGCAGTGGCAACCCGAGCGCTTCGATGGGTTGCCGAAGGATCTCGAAGACCTCGTCATACCTGTCGTAGCGCGCTTCGCTCAAGAGCTGGTAACCGGTGGTCAGCAGGCTGACCTCGGGCGGAGTCCCCGGCTGTCCCGCATCGGCGGCTGCGAGGTCTCGGTCCTGAATCTTGAAAATGTGGCATTCGACTTCGAGGCCGGCGATGTAATCGAAGTCACGCCGGTTGAGGTCCTCGAGCACGCGGCGGCAGAGCTGGCGGGTGCCGAACGGCATCACCCGGCCGGCGGCGAAGTAGAGGTCGCACAGCAGCCAGCCGCTGTGCGGCGCCCAGGGCAGCACCTTGAAGCTCGACGGATCCGGCACCAGCAGCAGATCCGCGGCGCCCTCCATCTCGGGCATGTCGAAGCCGCCGCCGCGGGTGAAGACCGGGAATACGGTGCGGTGCGAGGTATCCTTGGCGAGCAGGCTCGATGGCGCCGTGTACCCGTTCCGGAACGCGCCGTCGAGTTCGGCGGCAACGATCGTCTTGCCGCGCAGCACGCCATGCTGATCGGGAAACGACAAACGCACGACGCCGAGCGTCTCGGCTTGCCGCGCGACTTCGACCGCAGCCCGGCGCTGCTCGTCGGACCACAGGCCGTGGCGCTCGACGAAGCCGGTCATGGCACGGGTCGGTCGGCGGCCCAGGCCGAGGCTTGCCGGCGCCGCCGGTCGTTCTCGCGCCAATAGCTCTGCCACGCCTCGCTCGGGCCGATGGCGTCGACCGCGACCGGGCCCAGCATCTGCCGCGCCTCGGTCTCGTCGAGCACCATCAGCGGGCGCTCGCCCCGCCCTGCCTGCTCGATCGCCCTCAGCAACAGCCGGCGGTAGGCGACGATCGCCTTGTCCGTGCTCGCCAGATACTCGCGCGTGCGGTCGTGGATGCGGCCCTGCGATTCGACGGCCCATTGGTCGTGCACGTTGATGTCGAGGCCCATGCCGCTGTAGGTCCGGCTCTGCTGCTCGGCAGGATTGTAGCCATAGTCGTTGCGGCGATTGATCCGCGGCTTGTAGTCAGGCAGCTCGTACAGTTCGAGCCGCTGGTTGCGCATCTCGGTCTTGTTCACCGGCTCGCCGAAGCTGGTGAATATCGCGTACCAGTAACAGCTCTCGTCATCCACCGGCACATGCCATTGCGTGATCGTCATCTCGCCGCTCAGCGGGATCGCGAAGGCCTGGGGGAACACCAGGTTGGTGACGCGGATATGCATGCTGCCCTGGCCCAGCTCGCGCAGCGCGAAGATGCGCAGGCCGAACTCGGTCCGCTCTACGTCGATGAGCGGGCGATCGAATTCGCGCAGCAGCCGCGTCATCGGCATTTCGGAATCGGCCGATGCGGCGCGGAACTGCCTGCCATAGCTCGCCGAGGGGTCCTCGTCCTCGAAGAAGCGGTGCAGGAACGAGGCGTGCGCCGGATCGATGCCGACCTCGAGCGCCTGCAGCCAGTTGCACTCGATCAGACCCTTGAACGCGAAGGTGTGGCTATCCGGCGCGACGAAGCAGTCGAATTCGGGGAAGGAAGGCGGTGCGGCTTCGCCGAGATAGGCGAACAGGATGCCGCTGCGCTCGAGCACGGGATAGGTGCGGGCGCGAACCTCGCGGCAGAGCGTGCTGCCGGCGGGCTCGGCCGGCATTTCGAGGCATTGTCCCCGCGCGTCGAACAGCCAGCCGTGGAACAGGCAGCGCAGCCCGCCGGGTTCCAGCCTGCCATAGGCCAAATCGGCGCGGCGATGCGGACAATGGCGCTGGATCAAGGCGTACTGCCCCTGCGCATCGCGGAAGAGCACGAGATCCTCGCCGAGCAACCGGACGGGTTTCGCCGGACGCGGCCCCCGGAGCTCGTCGACCAGGGCGGCCGGCTGCCAATACATCCGCAGCAGCTTGCCGGCCGGGGTGCCCAGCCCGCCCCGCGTCGTCATCAGCGCATTCTGTTCGGGGGTGATCATCGGCTCGCCCTCGTGTCGCCAATGATAAGATGGTCGCCCATCTCATCTTTGGTGTCCATCTTGAATTGATGCACTGCCCCCGACGGCGGGCGGGACTCGCGGCCTGATGAGCCAGCCGCGAATTTCGTTGTTGTTCGATTATTACGGCGGCTTTGGTTCCCTGAGCCGCGGCGCTTGGTGCACTCTCCGGAGGATCGATTGGATACTGGCTAATCGTTCATACAGATGATTGTTTGGCATTTCGCAACGTCATTCGATACGAAGATGGCGTCGTCTCAGGTCCCCAAAAAGCGGTCGTTGTGGGACATCCGAAAATGCCGCTCCCGAGACCAGCATTTCCGCCAATCTCGGGAGCCATTTTCGGATGGGATTTGAAGACAGCCCCGTTAGCGGATGCCGGCTGCCGTTCTGATCACCGCGATTGCCTCCCGGTGGTCGCGGTACTCGACGGCAAACCCGCGATCGTCGACTAGCTTGGCGGCAACGCCTTCCGGGTCCGCAATCTTGCCAGCGCTGTCGACGGTCACGGTATCCCAATCGCGGCGCTTCAGTGGCCACGATTACCCCGCTAGCGCACCTCTGATTGCGCCCGTGCGCTTTATGGCGCCCGCGCCTGGACCGAAACCCTGTTTTTGCAGTCAGGAGGAACGCGGATTAATGCTTCGAAATCCGTTTTACGCCCCACCCTTTGGTAGTATTTGAAGAAATCTTGCGATGCTGGCGGCGTAACGACTGCGACGATTTTGATTGGCTGGCCTGGGCTTGAAGCGATACGTCCGAGCCATTCACCGTTTTGCGGATCGAACTGTACCGCATAGAAACCATGCGGCCGAACTTCTCCAGAGCGCTCTTCAGTTAGAAGCCAAATCTCGTGATCCGCGGGAAGTTGATTTAATCTACCTCGCACCTCATAGTTAAACATCTTCGGCCCGTGGGGTTGTTTGTCTCGGAG